>CAXHYW010000015.1:0-17194 GCA_964021475.1 uncultured Desulfobacteraceae bacterium
CGGCTGCCTCAGCCACCGCCGCTGCTCTGGGCGAAGGGGTTGCCCCCCATGCTCGAGAATCCGCCCCGGGAACCTCCCCGGCCCCCACCAAAACCAAATTCCTTTAATATATCCCCCATATCAAAGTTTCTGAAAATATCTTCCTGGGAAAACCGCTGCTTGAAATCGGCAGATCCGTAGGTGTCATACTGGTTCCGCTTTTCAGGGTCACTCAACACCGCATAGGCTTCACTGATTTTTTTAAATTTATCTTCAAGGGCTTTATCTCCCTCGGTTTTATCGGGATGGTATTTTAATGCCAGTTTCCGGTATGCTTTTTTTATTTCTGCAGGACTTGCTGTTTTGGCGATACCCAGTATGCTGTAATAATCATCTGCCATATTGTTTTCCTCATATTTTGTATATTCAATTGTTTATGATAGTGAGCTAAATAATAAGCGCCAACCCGATCAAGTCAAGATTCATTGTTTTTTAAGGAAGGCTGCAATGGCCACCATTAAAACTGAAATAGCTGCGGGTGTGATTCCGTCGGTTCTGGATGCCTGGCCAAGGGAGGCCGGCTGTATAAGAGTCAGCTTTTCCCTGAGTTCATTGGAAAGGCCATGGGCATTGGTATAGTCAAAATTTGATGGAATTCGGATCTTTTCAAGATCTTTGAATTTTTCGATCTCATTGAGCTGGCGCTGGATGTATCCTTCATATTTTATTTCGATTTCCACCTGGGTTTGGGCCCGGGCGTCAATGGAAACAGGCGCGGGGGATATTTGTTTTAAAACTTCATAATTGAGTTCCGCCCGTTTCAACAATTGTTCAAGCTTTACACCGTTTGTAATGGGAGTGGTATTGTGATTGGCAAGAAAGGCGTTGACCGCATCGTTCGGCTTGATAATGGTGCGTTTCACCCGGTCAATTTCATTTTGGGCCTGGCGTTTTATTTCCTCACAGAATTCTAGCTGCTCCTTGTCGATCAGCCCATAATCATATCCCATCCGGGCAAGTCTCAAATCGGCATTGTCTTCCCTCAATAAAAGGCGGTATTCTGCCCGGGAGGTGAACATGCGATAGGGTTCCTGGGTTCCCCGGGTAACCAGGTCATCCACCATGACCCCCATATAGGCCTGGGATCTGTCCAGGACAAAGGGGTCTCTTTTCTGGACCCGACAGGCGGCATTGACACCTGCCCACAACCCTTGGGCCCCTGCCTCTTCATAGCCGGAAGTCCCGTTGATCTGTCCGGCCAGAAAAAGGCCTGCCATTTTTTTAACTTCCAGGCCCGGGGTGAGTTCCAACGGGTTGACATAATCGTATTCAATGGCATAGGCTGGCCGCATTATCTGGGCCTGTTCTAACCCCCGTACCGACCTTACTATTTTGTACTGGATCTCAAGGGGCATGGAGTTGCCAAGGCCGGAAGCATAGATCTCCTTGGACTCAATTCCTTCATATTCCAGAATCACATGATGGCTGTCCCTGTCCGGGAATTTAACAATTTTGTCTTCAAAGGAGGGGCAATACCGGGCCGATTTCCCCTTGATTTTTCCGCCATAAAGGGCTGAAAATTTCAGGTTCTGCCGGATGATTTCATGGGTGTCAGGGTTGGTCTCCCCCATGAAGCTTGGCAGCATGGGGTTGGTGATTTCTTTTGTGGAAAAGGAAAAGGGTTTGACAATTGTATCTGCCCCATGGAGGTTGAATTGGGAGAAATCAATGCTGTCCGCATGGAGCCGAGGCGGGGTGCCGGTTTTCATCCGGCCCATGTCAAGGCCAATCTCGGCGAGGCTTTCGGCCAGTCCTATGGCGGCAAATTCTCCTGCCCGGCCGGCTGAAATCTGGGTGGCGCCGATATGAATCATGCCCCTTAAAAAAGTGCCCGTGGCAATGACCACGGCAGCTGATATGTATTCAAACCCGGTTTGGTCAATGATGCCCTTAATCTTATGGTCTTCCATGACAAGGGATTGTACCATGGCCTGTTTCAGGTCAAGATTCGGGGTTTTTTCAAGTACCGCCTTCATTTGCTGTGAATACATGACCTTGTCGTTCTGGGTCCGGGTGGAATGAACCGCAGGGCCTTTGCGTGTATTCAGGGTTCGGTATTGGATGGCTGAAAAATCCGATACCTTGGCCATCTGACCTCCCAGGGCATCAATTTCCTTTACCAACTGCCCCTTTGCCATGCCGCCGATGGACGGACTGCAGGGCATGGCAGCAATTTTGTCCATGTCAATGGTCAGTAAAAGGGTTTGGCATCCCATCCTGGCTGCGGCAAGGGCTGCCTCACAACCGGCATGACCGGCACCGATCACAATGACATCATAGGTGTTTTTATAAAAATTCATAACCATCTAATATAGGAGCACTTATGAATTTGGTCAAGATGCGAACAATAATTATATAAGGCAACCCCATGTACTCTTGAAACCCGCGGTGTTTTGTTATAAAATAATTGTGTGAAAAATTTTTTTCTATTCAAGTACAGCTATGGATTGCTCCTGGTTCTGCTTATCAGTATTTTAACTGGCGTTTATCTGTTGACTGGCACCCATACAATCCCTAATAGTGTGGACACCCAGGACCTGGGCAGGATCAAACTCACCCTTGACCAGAGAGAATGGATTCAGAAAAATCCGGTGATCACGGTAGGGGTTGATCTGGATTTTGCCCCCATTGAATACCTGGACAGAGACAATCAGTATGTGGGTGTCACAGCAGATTTTCTTGCCCTGGTAGAACAAAGAACCGGCCTGGTATTCAATATTGATAAAGATCACTCATGGGAAGAGAGCATCCATCGACTCAAAGCCGGCGGAATCCATATGCTGGGCGCAGCAGTCCCTTCTGAACAGCGCAAACAATTCATGGACTTTACCCAGCCCTATGCCTGGCTTTCCGGGGTGATCATCGTTAGAAAAGCAGTTACAGAACCCATGTCTTTGGATAAACTTGCAGGGATGAAAGTGGCAGTGGTCTATAACTATATCTGGAAGGACATACTTGAAACCACCCATCCGGACCTGGATATCACCCCGGCCTCCAATATTGAAACAGCTCTGAAAAAAGTATCATTCGGCATGTCCGATGCCATGGTTGGATATATGGCAACCGCCTCCCATCACATTGAGCGTCTGGGAATTTCAAATTTGAAGATTTCAGGGGATACGGTATCGGTTCTGGATATCTCCTTTGCCGTGGGCAAGGACAATCCTCAACTGAGGCAGATACTGAACCAGGTTCTCGAACAAACCTCGGAAAAGCAGAAAAAATCCATTTTGCGCAAATGGATCAGTCTGGAAATCAATGAACCCGCCGATTTAAAATGGATTACCCGAATATTATTTCCCGGTGTTGCCCTAAGTTTCCTGGGACTTATCGCCATCATCATCTGGAACCGAGCCCTGCAAAGACAGGTGAACCAGAGAACGGAAAAACTCAACCAGGAATTGGTGCAACGGACCATGGTGGAGCAAGCACTCAGGGAAAGTGAAGAAAAGTATAGAAGTATTTTTGGAAATATTCAGGATGTGTACTTTGAGATCATGCCCCAGGGAATCATCCTGGAAATCAGTCCATCCATTGAAAAAGTATTCGGTTACACCCGGAACTCCCTTTTGAAGAAATCCCTGGCCTCGATATTTGTCAATCCAGTTGATTTTAAAGAAATGCTTAAAAAAGCCACCAGGGATGAACGCCTGTCTGACCATGAATCCCTGTTGATTAAACCCGGCGGAGACACACTCAACTGTTCCATGAATGCCATGCTCATCAGGGATATTCAGGGAGAGCCCATTAAAATCATTGGCTCCATCCATGACATCAGTGAGCGGGTAAACGCACAAAAAGCACTGAAATCCGCCTACCACGAACTGGAAAAAAGGGTTCACGAGCGAACAGCAGAATTACGAAAAACCAATAGAGAATTAAATAAAGCCAAGGAAACAGCCGATGCCGCCACCCAGGCCAAAAGTAATTTTTTAGCCAATATGAGCCATGAAATCCGAACCCCCTTAAGCGGCGTAATCTCGGCATCTGAGCTTGTGATGCACGAATCCCCACCCGGTAAAATTGCCCGGTATATTAATATCATCAGGACCTCTGGTCAGGCCCTGTTGGGGGTTATTGACGATATTCTGGATTTCTCAAAAATTGAGGCTGGCAAACTGGACATAGAAGTCCACACCTTTGATCTTGACCAGTTCATGTCCCAGACCACCAATCTGTTTAAGCACAAAATGTCTGAGAAAAATATTTCCTTTGTGGTTGAGATAAAACAAGGAACCCCAACCCACCTTATGGGAGATTCTTTTCGGCTTCAACAGATTCTGACAAATCTGCTGGCAAATGCCGTGAAATTTACGGATAAAGGCGGAAAAATAACCCTTTTTGTTTCCGGGGGTTTATCAAACAAAGAACCAGGCCCCACTGGGTCTGAAACCCCTGAACAAATAAATGACGAACCAGGAATTGCTGAGGTTGAATTTACTGTGGAAGATACCGGTATCGGCATCAGTACCAAGCACCAGAACCTTTTGTTTACGCCTTTCTCCCAGGTGGATGCCTCCACCACCCGCAAATACGGCGGCAGTGGTCTGGGACTGAGTATATGCGGCCAGTTGGTGGAAATGATGAACGGAAACATCTCAGTTGAAAGCCACCCAAACAGGGGAAGCCGATTCCAATTTACTATTCCTTTTCGGCTTGCGGGAAATCCTGATCCCAATTCCAGGGTCGCCCCATTGCTGGCAGATCAATCCCATTCCATCTCAAATTACCGGGCCCTTCTCAAGGGCAAAAGAATTCTAGTGGCCGAGGATACCCCCACCAATCAGGAAATTATACAGGCAGTGCTGGAACTTGTGGGCATTGATACCAAACTGGTGGAAACCGGTAAACAAGCGGTGGAATCCGTTGAGAAGGAAACCTTCCATGCCGTACTCATGGATATCCAGATGCCGGAGATGGATGGACTTGAAGCCACCAGAGCCATTCGCAGACTAAAGACACTCAAAAACCTGCCCATTATCGCCATGACTGCCCATACATTGAAAGAGGACGAAGGGAAATGTATGGCTGCGGGAATGGACGGATATATCTCCAAGCCCATTAACCAGGAAAAATTATTTAACACCCTGGTCCGGCTCATCCCTTCCCCAAAGAAAGTATCGTCGCCCCTAGAGCAGAAAAAAAAACCAACGCGGGAATCTGCCCTTAACTCTGGAGCCCTTATTCCTGCTGTCCACAAAAAATCATACCCATTATTGCCCAGACGTATCCCCGGTATTGAGCTTGAAACCGCAGTGAAGAACCTGGGCATAGAGGAACACATATTTGTGGGAATATTGGGAACCTTTTTTACCAACCATGAATCCATTATTACAGCCATTGAAACCGCCTGGGAAAGCCAGAACAGGGAACAGGTGATCACCCTTGTCCACAGCCTTAAGGGAAGCGCTGCCGGCATTGGGGCCCAGGACCTCCATGGACTTGCCCAGGACATGGAGGCATTGTTCCGTCAGACCCAGGACCTGCCTGAAATGAAAAAATCAGGGCTTGCTGTTTTGGAAAATGCTTTAACCATTGTACTTGCCTCCATCAAGGCCCTTGTATCGGATCGCCAGGACACCCAAAAAGATAACCAACCCCTTGCCATTGACCCTGTGAAAACAATGGCAATCCTCACCCGCCTGGAACAGGCCTTAACCTTTCCAGAGGTTGGAGAACTTGAATCCCTTATAAATGAGCTGAACTGTGTTTTCCTTCACCCGGTTATGGATAAACTAACCGCCCAGATTGCATCCTATGACCATATCCTGGCCAAGGAAAGCGTTAAAATTCTATTTTCAATTGTAGAAGGCAGGTCCCATGAAACAAAGTGACAACCTGATCATGATCGTGGATGACAGTCCAACCAACATTGACATTCTTGCCAGCACCCTCAAGGGGAAATATCGCCTGACCATTGCAAAAAGCGGCAAAGAGGCCATTGAACGGGTGTACCAAAAGCTTCCCCACCTCATACTTCTGGACATCATGATGCCACAAATGGATGGATTTGAGGTCTGCCGCCGGTTAAAATCAAAGGCTGAAACCCGGGACATCCCCATCATATTTATTACGGCAATGGAGGAGGCAGATCAGAAAACCCGTGGGTTTGAGCTGGGAGCCGTGGATTATATCACCCGTCCCTTCCATTCATCTGAAGTCCTTGCCAGGGTTCAAACCCATTTAACCCTCAGACAGATGCACCGGACACTGGGGGAAAAAAATCTTATCATCTCCAGGGCATTGGCTGAAAAAAGCAGAAAACTGGACACCCTGATCAGCAACCTGCCCGGAATGGTTTATGAATCCAGGTTTGATGGTCACTGGCAGATGGGATTTATCAGTGACGGATGCAAACACCTCACCGGATATCTGCCCAAGCATTTTACCCGGCAGCCCGGGCGTCACTATAACCAGATTGCTGATATTGAAGACAGACTCTGGATCAAAAAAGAGGTGGAGCGGGCCCTTGAACAGAACGAACCCTATGAACTGCTCTATCGTATCCAAACCCCATCCAAAGACGAAAAATGGGTGTTGGAGCAGGGGGTGGGAGTATATGACACCCAGGGGCAACTGCTTGGTACAGAAGGGGTGATTTCCGATGTCACAGAAAAACAGAAGGCATCTCTGGCCCTTGTCAAGGAAAACCAGGTGTTGAAATCCAAAATGGTTCACCCGGACAGATTTGGTGATATTGTGGGCAAATCCCCTGCCATGCAGCGGGTTTATGAACTTATTCTCCGGGCCGCAGCCGGGGATGATTGTGTGATTGTTTACGGTCCTTCCGGCACAGGGAAAGAGCTTGTAGCCAAGGCAATACATAATAATTCCTCCCGAAAAGAAAATCCTTTTATCCCCATCAATTGTGGTGCCATTCCTGAAAACCTATTTGAAAGTGAATTCTTCGGTCACAAACAAGGGGCGTTCAGCGGGGCAAATTCCGATAAAAAGGGGATTCTTGACATGGCGGATCGGGGCACCCTTTTTCTGGATGAGCTTGGTGAAATTTCACTTTCCATGCAGGTTAAGCTGCTCAGGGTCATGGATGGAAACGGGTATATTCCCGTGGGCGGCACTGAATTAAAAAAAACTGATATTAGATTTGTCTGTGCAACCAACAGGGACCTTCAGCAACGGGTTCGCGAAAAAAAGCTTAGGGAGGATTTTTTCTTTAGAATTCATATCATTCCCATTACCATTCCGCCATTGAAAGACAGAGCCGAGGATATTCCGTTGCTCATCGAACATTTTCTCAATTCCTATCCCAAAGATGTCAACAGGCCATCATTCACCCCTGAAATGATGACCTCCCTTATAAATTATGTCTGGCCAGGCAATATCCGTCAGCTCCAGAACATGGTTTACCAATTCATGGTTCTGGGAACCTTGGATTTTCTGGACCCGGAAAGTCTGGATCGCAAATTTTTATCCTCAGCCCCGGACAAAACCCAAACCCTGAAACTGGCGGTTGATGAGTTTGAGAGAAACTATATTAAACAGGTATTAATCCGCAACAAGAAAAGGAAAGGAATGGTTGCTGATATGCTCGGGATGGATCGGAAAACCCTTTTTAGAAAAATCAAACGCTATGGGCTGTAACACCTTATAATATCATCGCTGCGGGAGTACAATCTTAAGATACCTTTGCAGATCTGGGGTGATCGGTCCTGGAAGCGCCCGGAATCGGAGAAAGGGAGGGGTTCCATGTGTTCCCCTAGGCAAAGGCCATCAGGGAACACAAGGAAAGGTTATTAGTACCCCAGCAGGCGGGGGAACCAGAGGGAAATTTCAGGGACATAGGCGATGATAAACACAGCAATCACTGCCACGATGGAAAAGGGAATGGCCTTGATGGAGATCTCTTCTATGCTGACATCTGCAATGCCCGAGGCAATAAATAGATTCTCTCCCAAGGGCGGTGTCTGAAAACCGATCTCACAGCAACACACCAGAACAATACCAAAATGAATGGGATCAATACCCAGGTTATACATGATGGGAAGCAGAACAGGGGTGAGGATCATTATGGTGGCAAGGGTTTCCATGAACATACCAACAAAAAGAAGGAAAAATATAATCATGGCCCAGATGAGATAGGGATTTGAGGTCACCTCAAGCATGGTTGTGGCCACAATGGCGGGAATCTGATTTTCCACCAGGAGGCGTCCAAATACTGTGGCTGTGAAAAGGATCAACAATACACGGCCGGTCAGCCAGGTGGTGGTTTCCAGGGCTTTCATGATGGCTTTAAATTTCAATTCCCTGTGGATGAAAAATCCCACAAACAGGGTGTAGAAAATAGCAACAATGGCTGATTCGGTCGGGGTAAACATACCCGTATAAATGCCACCAAGAATAACGACGGGAGCCATGATAGCCCAGAATCCGCTTTTAAAGGCATGCCCGATGGTTGATAAAGACCAACGATCGGTCAGTCCCTTGTAGCCATATTTTTTACATAAAAAATAGTTCATGATCATCAGACTGATGGAAATAACCAGGCCTGGTAAAAATCCAGCCACAAACAGCTTGGGTATGGATACGGTCTGAAAAGCGCCGAATTTTTCAATGGCTTCAGGAGGCGGCATGATACTCATGCCTGAGATACCAAAAATAACCATGGGAATAGAGGGGGGTATCACCACGCCCAGACCACCGGAAGAGGCTGTGATAGCCGCGGCATATCCCTTGTCGTACCCGCGGTTCATCATTGCCGGAATCATGAGCATACCCACGGCAGCTGTGGTGGCAGGACCAGACCCTGATATGGCGCCAAAAAACATACAGGCAATGACTGTGGCACAGGAGATTCCGCCGGTCATGGGACCTGCAAAGGATTCTGCCAGATTGACCAGGCGTTTGGAGACCCCGGCAGCTTCCATGAGGGATCCTGCAAGAATAAAAGCTGGAAGGGCCATCAAGGGAAACGAGCCCACAGAGGTAAAGGCGATTTGAACCAGTTTAATGGGATTTTCATCCAGAAATAAAAAAGCCACGACAGCCGACACCCCAAGGGAAATTGAGATGGGCGCTCCGATGAGCAGCAGGGCAATAAAGGTACCAAATAAAACAAAGACTATCGATGTTTCCAATTTATTTTATCTCCTGCTTTTTAGTGAAATCATTATCCGAATCAATGGAGGGGACGTCCAGGCCAGTATCTGGGGTTTTTCCAATTTCAATGGCATCTGGATCCTTGATCTCTTCATGTTTGATAAATTTAATATAATTAACTTGGACGACACGAACGGCCATCAGGGCAAAGGAAAAGGGAAGAATCATATAAAAATATTTCATGGGGATACCCATGGTTTGAGATTTCCAGAACAGATTCATTTTAACAAAAACAAAGGTATAGCTCAAATAAATGAAATATAGATTAAAGGCAATCCAAACCAGGTCTGAAAAGGCTTCGATTGCCGTGCTGATTTTTTTTGGCAGTATTTTAAACTGAAAAGTGACCCGGTTGTGAGCACCTAACCTGCAGGCATAACAAGCCCCCAGAAAAACAAACCAGACAAAAAGATAGGTGGCAAGTTCTTCTCCCCATGAAATGGAATACTGGAAAAATTCACGCAATAGGATCTGTAGAAAAAGCAGGATAACAAAGAATGCCAGCAGCAACTGACATGCATAGCTTTCAAAATTATCCAGTATTTTGAAAAGAATCTGTTTTTTAGTCATGTGGTTCCCTTTGTATATGATTCGCCCCTGGCCTTACAATGGTCGGCTAAGATCGGGCAACATCGGACGGCATCGGATAAGATTGATTTTAAGAAACCTACAGGGGGAAAAGATTCCCCCTGCAGATTTTTCTAAAGCAAACTATTCTTAAAGTGGCACTGATACTTAGAGGCTTCGTCCAAGAATTTTCAGAGCGCTTTCAAGTTTGTCTTTTCCGCCAATGCTGTCATAGTATTTTGGCCAAACAGCTTTGGTGGCTTTTTCGATAAATTCTTTTTCACCGTCAGCCGCTTCATCAATGATCATTCCCTTTTCAACCAGGGATTTCTTAATGGCATCTTCAGTATCAATCAACCATTGCTGGCTGTAAGCGGTGGCTTCTTTACCACTTTCAAGGATCATTTTTTGCATTTCAGGAGTTTGTTTTTGAAACAGCTCTTCAGACATGATGATGGGCTCAAGAGAGAAGAGGTATCTCAGGGTAGTTACATATTTCTGAATTTCATAAAATTTCATGGCATTAACAGTGATAAACGGATTGTCCTGACCATCCACAACTTTTTGCTGAAGGGCAGTAAAGGTTTCAGACCATGCCATTGGTGTGGGGTTGATTCCCCAGGATTTGTAAGAATCGATCATGATTGCATTCTTGGGAACCCGGATAACCAGGCCTTTCAAATCTGCAACGGTTTTTATAGGTTTTTTAGAATTGGTCAGTACCCGGAACCCGGAATAGGTCCATGCAAGGATTCTAACACCAGCATCACGAAGGGTGTTTTCAGTCAGCTCTTTTCCCAGAGAACCCTGGGTAAGGGCTGCGGCATCGTCCAAACCCTGGATAACATAGGGAAGGGTCAAAACCCCAACAGTGGGCGAGAAAGGGGTTAAATTGTTTACAGCCAGTACAGAGAAGTCAAGGGTACCCATGGCACAATCATTAACCGTGTCCTGCTCACTTCCTAGCTGGCCGTTTGGAAAATAATTAAATTTAACCTTACCCTTGGCTTTCCCTTCCAGAATTTCTGCAAATTTTTTACCGGTCTCCCATTGGGTGCCCCCTGCTGCATCACCAAAGGACATTTTCCATGCTTTGGCATATACGGGTGAAGTAAATGCAAAAACAAAGGCAATCATTGTCAGACCTGCTAATTTTTTTGACCAAAAACCATTTTTCATCGAGATACTCTCCTTGTAAGGCTTGATTTTTTCCCTGAAAATCGGGGTTCTATTCACCATAATTAGGATGAGAAATTGCAATCGCTGTGCCACCATGGTAACTTGAATTTGACGAAACAGCCAAGGTACCCATGGTTGCTTGATAAACTAAATTATTGCATGAAGATTCATTCATCCCATAGATTATAGGTCAGGGGCATTATCGCCCCACCTTAAATCTCAAAAATCGCTCCATCCCCTTGTCACAAGGCAGATCACAGATTCACAGAAAATCAAACCAAATGGGGAGAAAACGCCCCAACTATAAATTGTATCAAAAAAAGACTGTATTTTTAGATAGTTAAAAAGAAAGATTATAAACCAAGCCCCCTATGCCACATTGTGGTTGGGGCGAATTTGCCCGAATTCACAAAAACACGCCATGAACCAAACTGAGTAGAATCTCAATTTATGAATATGAAAATAACCCCTCAAACCCATGTAAATAGCGCTCTTGTGAAATAAAAAAAGAAATTTCTCCGAACCTAATGGCAGTTCGGCACGATATTTGATTGTAGAAAAGCCATACGTTGACACATGCTGTCATTGCTGATATATCACATATCAGATATCAACTTGCCCGGGAACGGACCAGGGGTAAGCCGGACAGCAATGAAATTAATAAGATGGAGATAAGACACCCATGAAAATGACCACAGAAGAAGCCTTTGTAAAAGTACTCCAGATGCATGGCATCGAACATGCCTTTGGTATTATCGGCTCAGCCATGATGCCCATTTCCGACCTGTTTCCAAAAGCAGGGATCTCCTTTTGGGATTGCGGACATGAATGTAACGCAGGTATGATGGCAGACGGGTTTACCCGTGCTTCAGGTAAAATGTCCATGATGGTTGCCCAGAACGGACCTGGTATCACTAACTTTGTTACCCCTGTAAAGACGGCCTATTGGAACCACACTCCCCTGCTGCTGGTTACTCCCCAGGCTGCCAACATGACCATGGGTCAGGGCGGTTTTCAAGAAGTTCCCCAGATGGCTTTGTTTGAAGATATGGTGGCATACCAGGAAGAGGTGCGGCATCCCTCTAGAGTGGCCGAGGTTCTCAACCGGGTCATCATGAATGCCAAACGTGCCTCTGCCCCTGCCCAGATTAACATCCCCAGGGATTTCTGGACCCAGGTCATTGACATTGAACTGCCTGCTATTGTTGATTTTGAGCGTCCTTCTGGTGGAGAAGAAGCCATTGCCAAGGCAGCCGAGCTTTTGTCCAATGCCAAATTTCCCGTAATTCTCAACGGCGGCGGTGTGGTTATCGGCGGCGCCATCAAAGATTCCATGGAACTTGCTGAAAAACTTACCGCACCGGTATGCTGTGGCTACCAGCACAACGATGCCTTCCCAGGCAGCCACCCCATGTACACAGGCACCCTGGGTTACAATGGCTCCAAAGCCAGTATGGAACTGATTGCCAAGGCCGATGTGGTTCTGGCCCTGGGCAGCAGACTGAACCCCTTTTCGACCCTGCCCGGTTACGGTATTGACTATTGGCCCACAAATGCAGCCATTATCCAGGTTGACATCAACCCCGACCGTATCGGTCTGACCAAAAAAGTCACTGTGGGTATTGTGGGCGATGCCAAGAAAGTAGCCAACGGTATTCTTGCAAAACTGTCTGCCACTGCCGGTGACGCAGATCGTGAATCCAGAAAAGCCGTTATTGAGAAAACAAAAACTGATTGGGCCAATGAACTGGTGGTCATGGATCACGAACAAGATGATCCGGGAACCACATGGAACGAACGTGCCCGGAAACGTGACCCTGAAAAAATTACCAGCCGCATGGCATGGAGAGCCATTAAAGCTGTTCTGCCAGAGAACGCCATCATCTCCTCTGATATTGGTAATTCCTGCGCACTGGGTGCTGCTTATCCCACCTTTGAAGAGGGACGTAAATATCTGGCTCCCGGTATGTTCGGACCCTGCGGTTACGGATTTCCCGCCATCTGCGGTGCAAAAATCGCCCAGCCCGACGTACCTGTGGTAGGTTTTGCCGGTGACGGCGCCTTTGGGATCTCCATGAATGAAATGGCTGCCTGCGGCCGTGAGGAATGGCCCGGAATCACCATGATCATCTTCCGCAACTACCACTGGGGTGCTGAGAAGAGAAATACCACCCTCTGGTATGATGACAACTTTGTGGGAACCGAGCTTAACCGGGATGTTGACTATGCAGCAGTTGCCAGAGCCTGCGGTGTTGAGGGTGTCCAGGCCTGGAGCATGGATGACCTTAAAGAAAAATTGTCCGCAGCCATACAGCGACAGATGGAAGAGGGCAAGACCACTTTTATTGAGGTCATGACCAACATGGAACTGGGCGAACCCTTCCGTCGGGATGCCATGAAAAAACCGGTTGCTGTTGCCGGGATCAGCAAAGATGATATGTGTCCCCAATAGAGTATCCGTAAATTAAGTTAGATCCGGGTCCGGCAAAATCGTAAGGTTCAGCCGGACCCAATATTTCCAAATTTTTATTAAAAACATTGTAGTCAAAATTATAAGAAGGGGATAAAATATTATGGACAATAAAACCGACTGGCTGGACTATGATGCCGATGAAATGGTGGCGGGTGATAAGGATGCCCTGTGGCATCATTTAAAGCCCCATAAAGTCTTTAATGCCCAGGAGCAGATGATCATTGTTGAGGGCAAGGGACTTATGGTCACAGATATCCGTGGCCGTGAATATCTGGATGCCACCTCAGGCGGTGTCTGGAGTGTGATGGTTGGCTACGGCAGAGATTCCATTGCCGAGGCTGTGTGTGAGCAGATGAAAAAAATGCCTTATTTTGCCGGGATATTCGGCAATGTTCCTTCCATAAAGTTTGCCAAAAAACTGCTGGAAAAACTTCCCAACCATGACAAAGTCTATTTTTCAAATTCCGGTTCCGAAGCCAATGAAAAAGCCTTTAAGATGGTCCGCCAGGCCTCAAAAATCAGCCCGGAACGACAGGGCAAATACAAAATAATGTACAGGGACCGGGACTATCACGGCACCACCATCGGTGCCATGAGCGCCACTGGCCAAGCCCAGAGAAGGGAAGATTTCGGTCCCTTTGTCCCAGGATTTGTGGAGTTCCCCCATTGCACCTGCTATCGCTGTCCATACGACAAAACTTACGGCAACTGCGACATTGAGTGCGCCCGCAAGGTCGAAGATATTATCCTTAAGGAAGGTCCTGAAACCATCGGCGGCTTGATTGTGGAGCCCATTACAGCCGGCGGCGGTGTCCTGATACCGGTAAAAGAATATTATCCCCTCCTCCAGGAAATCTGCAAAAAATACGATATCTGGATGATCATGGATGAGGTGGTTTGCGGGTTTGGCAGAACCGGTACCTTCTGGGGCCATGAGCACTATGATGTGGACCCTGATATCATCACCATGGCCAAAGGCCTTGCCTCTTCCTATGAAGCCCTGTCCGCCACCGTTGTAAAACAAAAAGTTTACGACATGTTTCTCTGCGATCCAGCAGACCCGGATGATCGTCTCAATTACTTCAGGGATATCTCCACCTATGGCGGATGTACCTCAGCCATGACCGCAGCCCTTGAAAGCACCCGGATCATCGAAGATGAAAATCTGCTGGACAATTCCGTTGAAGTAGGAGCCTACCTCATTGAAAAACTTGCAACCCTTAGGCAATATGATGTGGTTGGGGATGTCCGGGGCAAGGGTTTGTTTGCCGGTATTGAATTTGTCATTGACAAAGAGACCAAGGAACCCATTACAGAAGGTCAGATGGCAGCCCTCATGGGCAATGTCATGGCACAGAACGTGATCGTGGGCCGGACCAATTCCAGCTTCCACGGTCTGAACAATATCATGAACTTTGCCCCCTGCCTGATCATCACCAAGGAGCAAGTCGATACCATTGTGGCTGCAGTTGAAACAGCCATTAAAAAAACTTTTGAATAAAATTTAGTATCATTAAGTTTAAGGAGAATTAAAATGCGCGTTGGAATCTTAAAAGAGATCAAAGTATTGGAAAACAGAGTATGTATGACACCAGCCGGTGTTGTTGCCATGAAACAAAACGGCCATGATGTTCTGGTTGAAAAAAATGCGGGTGCAGGCGCGGGTTTTCCCGATTCAGACTATGTGGCAGCCGGTGCTACAATTGCCGATACCCCTGCCCAGGTATTTGCAGACTGCGACATGGTCATGCATGTAAAAGAACCCCAGCCTTCTGAGTATGACATGATCCGGGAAGACCAGATTGTGTTCACCTATCTTCACCTGGCAGCTGACGAACAGCAGACCAATGCCCTGATCAAAAGCAAATCCATTGATATTGCCTATGAGACCATTGAAAAAGACAATGGCTCCCTTCCCCTCCTGGTTCCCATGAGTGAAGTTGCAGGACGTATGGCCACCCAGGAAGCTGCAAAATATCTGGAAATGCCCCAGGGCGGAATGGGCATTCTTCTGGGCGGTGTTACCGGTGTTGAGCCTGCCACAGTAGTAGTTATCGGTGGTGGTGTGGTGGGTATCAACGCAGCCAAAATGGCCTGTGGTCTTGGCGCAAAAGTGTATATCCTTGACACCAACCTGGAAAGACTGGCCTATCTTGACGATGTCATGCCTGCCAACTGCTTTCCTGTCATGTCCAATGCCGCAATCCTGGCAGAAATGGTTGCCAAGGCTGATGCTGTTATTGGTGCGGTTCTGGTTGCCGGTACCAAGGCACCTAAGCTGCTCACCCGTGAGATGCTTAAAACCATGAAAAAAGGATCTGTGATTGTTGATGTTGCCATTGACCAGGGCGGCTGCTTTGAAACATCCAAAGCCACCACCCATGCAGAACCCACCTATGAAGTTGACGGTGTTGTACATTACTGCGTTGCCAACATGCCAGGGGCAGTCGCAAGGACTTCTACCAGAGCCCTGACCAACGCCACCCTTCCCTATGCCATTGAAATTGCCAACAAGGGATGGAAAAAAGCTATGCAGGATAACAAGGAAATCAAGCTGGGTGCAAATGTTATCAAAGGCCAGATTACATACAAGGCTGTTGCAGAGGCATTTAACCTTGAGTATACTCCTGTTGAAAATTTCCTTTAATAGTTAATTTCCAAAAAAAAAGCGTTATGCTTTTTTCGCTATTATACATTCGCCGTGGTGTCTTTCACTTAACACGACTTTATAGCGGGAAAGCATAACGCTTTCAATCTGAAAACCTGAGTGGTTAGGACAGCATCTTAATTCAATAATAAGCCACCGAAAATGTCCCCAAGACTTTATTCCCATGTGATATTTACATGGGATTGTCCGAATTAATTATTCGAATGTCGCTGAGATGCTATTATTTCAAGATAGTTGACTTAACTGATTGGCAAAGACCAGGGCGTTGGAATAGGCCTGTTTTGTTTTTAGAGTATCAAGTCCCAGCTGGACAATCATGGCATCGCTCTTTTCAAAGGCGGCTTCCTCAAAATATCGGGCCAGTTTCAGCAAGGGGACATATTCATTGTTGTCTGCCAAGCAAAGAGCCCCTTTGAGCTTATCCGCCAGGGGAAGATATTTTACGATTTCATTCATGGGCTGGTTGAGCAGGGCATCCAGGAGGGAAAACATGCCTAGAAGAAAGAGGGAGTCCGGTTCAAACCCCCAGAAATCATGGGACAGGCCGACCTGTTCTAAAAATTTACCTCGCTGGGCAGAAAGGAAGATCAGTTCGGAGGCATGGCGGTTTTCTGATACTTCGGCAAGGAGCACCACCCTGAGCCAGGTTTTTAAATTATCCCACCCCAGCATGGTAATGGCGTCCTTGATGGAATCCACCTTCCTTCGAACTCCGAACGAAGCTGAGTTGAGATAGGAGAGCAGGCGGAAACTGATGGCCACGTCGGCCTGGATGGTGTTGGCAAGGGTTGAAAAATCAGGATCCTTCTGCTCTATGGCTTCCATGAGCTTAAATCTGGAAATGGTTCCGGACAACACGCGTTTAACCGAGATATTCTCGGGTTGTTTGAAAAAAGACCCCTGGAAAAATGAAAAACCCGCTCTTGCGCAGATATTAAATTTGGTTTGGTCGTCCACTCCCTGGGCCAGCAATCTGGAACTATAGGATTGTGCTTTGCCACAGATATCGGTAAGGTCGGGCAGCACCCGGTTGGAAATATCCAGGCAGATCATATCGGTCTGATCAAAAACGACCGGGAAGGCCCCATGATCCTTTACCCAGGGCATAGCTATCTGGTAACCGTCCTGCTGCAACCGGGTCAGGGCCTGGG
>CAXHYW010000016.1:0-16781 GCA_964021475.1 uncultured Desulfobacteraceae bacterium
GGCTATGGGTATCTGTTTGAAAATCAACACCTCATGGTTCTCTTGTTCATGGTCATGGTGATCCATTTTTTTGTGGGCTCCATTGAGGTGTTCATGCCCGTGATTGCAGACCGGATTTCCACGGGCCCCAGAACCCTGGGTTTTTTCCAGGCAGCCTTCGGCAGCGGCACCATTGTCATGGCAGTTGTCATTGGTATGGGTGGGGGGGAGGGCTATGGGTTTAACAAAGAGAAGTTTGCCTTGTTTGCCAGTACTTTTTTTATGGGGACCGTGTTCGTGGTCTCTTTTTTTGTCTCTTCTTTGATGCAGGGCAGTTTGATAACCATGACAGGTGGCTTTATCCTCTGTCTTTTTTCCATGGGGTGCGCCCTGATTCTGGCAAGTGTTTCCTTTAAAACCCTGCTCCAGAAAAATATGGACAATCGCTACGCAGGTCGAATCTTTGCCCTGGCAGGCTCTTTGGGAAATGCCGCCATCCCCGGTGCCATGATTCTTTATGGGTTTTTGCTGGACCGATTTGATTTTCCCGGGTTGCTATTGTTTACAGGTCTGCTATTAATGCTGACAAGCCTGATATCATTTATTTTGTACAAGGAGAAAAGAGGATGACCCGAAAAAGTATACCCCCTGGATCTGGTTCCCGCAAAATTGAACGGGTACAGACAGGGGTTCGCATTGAAAAACGTTTGCTGAAAGTTCTCAAAGGGCTTGCTGAATACCATGATATGACCCTGGGGGATTTAATCGAAGGCATTGTGCTTCATTCCTTTGAGGGGAAAGCCCCCTTTGGTGAGGAATCCTTGGAGCGGATTGCCGATTTAAAAAAAGTCTATGGATTGGACCTGACCAGCCAGGACAGCCACACGCTTGTGGAGTCCTGACCAGGGGATGCTGAAAAAAGTGGAGCTGAAAAAGCGGTGGCTGAAAAAGCGGTGGCTGAAAAAAGCTTTGGCCGTCAGTGGGAATGGGAGTGGGACGGTTTTGGGTTTTGTTTAAAATTTATTATCCAATTATAAAGGATGAGACCCGTAAGAATCAAGGCTCCTGCCAACTGAACCTGATGGGGAATCAGTTCAGATGCTTGTCCCACCACCACCTGGGCCTGAATTCCTAAAAAACTATATAGCCAGTCCACAAAAAAGCCCATGGCAAGGGAACAGGTGGCAATCATTGAAAGATAAATGACAAGTGCCCGGGTGTTGAAAATATTTTTGACAATGGCGATGGTGGCCGCATTTGTGGCAGGGCCTGCCAGTAAAAAGACCAGGGCTGCCCCGGGATTCAACCCCTTGAGAATAAGAGCTGCTGCAATGGGGGTGGAGGATGTGGCGCACACATACATGGGGATACCGGCTGCCAGCATGGCCAGCATGGACAAAAATTGATGGTCATTGGCCCAGACCGTCAGGTCATCGGGAACTAAGAAGGTAATGGTCCCGGCAATAAAAACCCCAATGATAAAAGGGGTTGCAATATCGGTCAGCAATTCGCCATAGGCATATTTTATTCCCGCTATCAGCCGTTGGGGGAGTGGGGCGTCTTTAGGTACACCTGCACCGCAGGTGGCAGAGCAGCCTCAGCCGCCGGTCTCTTTTATGGGGCCAGGGGGAGCCGTAGGAGCCGTAGGAGCTGCAGGGGCAGGTGTTGGATTGCCCCAATAATTTTGAGCAATCCCCGTGCACACGGCGGTGAAAAATCCTGCCACGGGCCGGACAATGGTCAGAATAGGATCCAGCATGGCATAGGAGATGGCAATGGAGTCCACCCCGGACTCGGGGGTGGCAATCATAAACGCAAGGGCTGCTCCGTCGTTGGCACCTTGTTTTTTTAACCCGGTTGCCACGGGAACCACCCCGCAGGAGCAAAGGGGAATGGGGATTCCGAAAAGTGCCGCCAGAAAGACCGGTCTGATCTTACCGGTCCCCAGATAGTGTTTGATTTTGTCGGCTTTGAAAAATACATAGAGAATCCCTGCCACTAAAAAGCCGAAGAGCATGTAAATCGCAACATCCAGGTAAAGTAGCCAGGATTCTTTTAAAATTTCATATACTATATTCATGGTGTATCCTTGAGTTTTTAATGTTTAACATGGTCAAGACTATAGTGGATCAGGGAAATTACATGATCGTCATCAAGTGTATAGTAAATACTTTTCCCCTCTCTTCTGTTCTTAACAATTTTTAGGGTTCTAAGAATTCTGAGCTGGTGTGATATGGCCGAATCGGACTGTTGACAGATCACGGCAATGTCACACACGCAATGTTCCCGTTTCAACAGCGCCAGGACAATTTTAAGCCGGGAGGGGTCACTGAGCGCCTTGAATATCTCTGCCATCCCCACAATTTCTTCCTGGTCAGGAATTTCTTTCAGGGTTTTGTTCACGTTAACTTCATTAATACATTTATCCTGGCACACGTTCATATATCACCTCTTTAGTTCATGTATCATCTCTTCAATTGATCAGTTGTTCATATGTTATTGCAAGGCATCCCCCTTGTCAAGAAAAAAAATGGGGGATGTCAGAGGTTGGGTAATGCCAGAGGTTGGGGAATGCCAGAGGTTGGGTAAGGGCAAGGTGTTTTGTCTCTGGTGCTATTCGGGTCCCAGGTTTTCCAAAACGGTGCTGGCATCCAGGACCGCCGTGTAGATGAGATTGGAATGTTTTGTCTCTTTGATAATGCCGTCGGCGCCGATTTCCAGGTAGGAGGGACTGATGGCACCGCCAATGGCGTATATGCCTTTCAGGTTTGTTTCAAGATGATTCGAGAGCATGAGCAGTCGTTCGCCTTCCTTGGCAATCTTGCAGATGGTGCCGGTACAGGTGATCTGTTGAAGATGCAAGGCGTCAAAAATGGCCGACGGTCCGTGGGTACCGATGCAGGCAATAACATTTTTCATGGGGAAGCTCATTCCCTGGTACAGATACAAATCGTTGCCCATGGATGCGCTGGATGCCTGGTGGATATAGAGTCGGTCAATCCCGTCTGCATCCACCTCTCCTATTTTAGGGACTGCCCGCTGGAGAATCTTGATCTGGCCGCCCAGCAGCATCTCTTCTCCAAGATCCCGTGCCGTGTCCTTGTTAATTTCAAATTTTTCCTTGATGTGTGCCCAGTAGACCGAGGTGGGATCCTGGGCTTCTCTTTTTATTCTGGAAAGGGAGGCTACCACATCGGCTGCGGCATTTCCGCCGCCAATGACCAGCACATTGATGCCGATATAATCTTCTGGATTTTCAATGTTCCGGGCAACGGTTTTTGCTTCCCCGTATATGCCCAGATCGTTGGGGATATTGCTGCCAAAGGCCAGAATGATATTTTTTGTCAGATAAGACCCCTTGTCTGTTTTTACCATGTAATCGGGATGGCTTCCTTCAATGGTTTTGAACTCTTCATTGAAATTGATTTTGAGATCAAGGGAATCCACGACATTTCTTACCTGGTCAATATAGGCTTCCACGGGGACCCGCTCGTCGGGCGGGCATATCTCATCCACGGGAAAGGGTTGGGTATATCGTTTGGGGATAGTGGGATAGACCTTTTTCCCCTTGGGATAGGTATCAATAATTCCCTGCATGGGGTTGTGACCTTTTTCCAGGATGATATAGGTCAGGTTCTTTTGTCTGGCCAGAATTCCGGCTGCCATCCCGCCGGGGCCGGATCCGACAATGACCATATCCAGTTTTGCAGTCATGGGTCCCCTCCTTAAATCGTGGGTACTAATTTTAAATTTAATAAATTCAATTCAAAAAATAATAAGGATTCAACTTATCACAGAGATTACGATATTGTCCATTTAAAAAACTATTTTAAAATCAGGGGATTTATGGCTATTATCGAAGTTATAAAATTTGCGGTCCTAAGTTAACTGAATATGAAAGGAAGCTAAATATGGCAGATGATATATTGATACACAATGGCCTATTGTTGACAATGGAAGACGGGTTGCCCGTGATTGAAAACGGGGCGGTGTTGATCCGGGATTCACAAATAGTTGACTGCGGCCCTGAAGATCAGTTGGACCTTGCCCCCCTGGGCATCAATTCGGTTCACCAGGGCAACCGCATTGATGCCCAGGGGGGGATTATCATGCCAGGGCTCGTCAATTGTCACACCCATATACCCATGTCCATGTTTCGGGGGCTTGCCGATGATCTGCCCCTGGATGTATGGCTGAACGAGCATATTTTCCCTGCCGAAGCCACCCGGCTCAACCCGGATTCGGTTCACCAATGGAGTCTTCATTCCTGCGAAGAATTGTTGCTCGCAGGCACCACCACCTGCTGTGATGGATATTTTTTTGAGGCCCAGGTGGCAAGGGCCATGGTGGATTCAGGCATTCGGGCAGTGGCGGGCCAGGGGGTGATTGATTTTCCTGCCCCGGGAGTGCCGGATCCCACCCAAAATATCCAGGCAGCAAATGCGTTTGTGGAGGAGATTAGAAATCTGTCTTCCCGAATAACGCCGTCTATTTTTTGTCACTCTCCCTATACCTGTTCCGCTGCGACCCTGGTTGCTGCCAAGCAGGCAGCCGAAGATGCCGGTATTCTCTTCCAGATCCATGCGGCGGAGACCCGAAATGAGATTCACATGATCCAGGGACTCAATAATAGATCGGTCATCGCTTACCTTTCGGAGCTGGGCCTTTTAAATGAAAGAACCCTTTTGGTCCATTCGGTGTGGATTGATGACAAAGACATTGAGATCATTCACAAGCACTCGGCCCGGGTGGCCCATTGCCCGGAATCCAATATGAAGCTGGCAGCGGGCATTGCACCGGTTCCCCATATGATTGATGCGGGAATCACCGTGGGACTTGGTACCGATGGATGTGCTTCCAATAATGATCAAGATCTTTTCTCCGAAATGGACATGGCAGCCAAACTTCACAAGGTTATCTGCATGGATCCTTGTGTCATGGATGCCAGAACCTGTTTGAAAATGGCTACCATTGAAGGGGCCAGGGCCATCGGGCTTGGCCTGCAAATCGGGTCCATTGAACGGGGTAAACAGGCGGATATAATTGTCGTGGATGTAAAAAAGCCCCATATGGTGCCCATGTATGACCCTTATTCCAGTCTGGTTTATTCCGCCAAATCATCGGACGTGTCGTGGGTTATGGTGGATGGTATCATCCGGGTTCGAGAGGGGAAACTTCTCTGACAAAAAGAATGCCGCCTGGCTACCAGGGTCAGGGCAGTCAGGCGGCTGGATAATGTTTGCCAAGGAGATGGGGGGTTGCCTTTAGGAAAACAACGTCCTTCATTATCCGTTCTTTGTAACCTTGGTTTATTTTTATCGATAAGGTTAGTATTTGTCAATATTAATTTTATATTATCGAAAAAAATGGACAATACTGACTAATAATAACCATTAATAACTTTGTGTAGAGATGAATTCAGGTACCTCCCGGTATCAGGATCGGATTTTGGGTTGAAACACAGGGGATTGATGTGTATATAAAGCAGACCGAAAAAGATTTGAACCCTTTTAAAGGAGTGTCCCATGTTACAGCCAATTTCCATTAAAGCCACCAGTCTGTCAGATGCCTGGTTTCAAACCCTGTACCAATGTGTGGAAAAAGGCAGGTCCTTCACCATTGATCGGGGATCCTTTGAAGGCCAGAAGCGACTTGAGTTTGATTATCTAACCATTCACATCACCCATCCGGCGTCCGTTCCCCTGCTGCCCAAGGTGAATCCTGCTCTGGGATTTCCCGACCCCGTAGATGAAAATTATCTGGATGATTATCTGCCCTATCTTATGACCGGTGAAGAAAAACAGGGAGAATCCTATACCTATGGTCAGCGGATCTGCAAGTGTGATCTTGCCTATCTGCCGGAAGATTACAAAAAACTCACCCAAATTCTGATCCAGGAGAAGGAAATCTGGACCGACCGGAATATTTTGATAGAGGAAAACGGCAAATTTTTTGTGAATCAAATGGAATTGATGATCTGGACCTATACCCACAAAGGCCCTCGGAACAACCAGATGATCCTCCAGGTGGGCCAGCCCTCGGACATGATTCTGATTGACCCACCCTGTCTGCGCCACATTGACACCCGTATCCAGGATGGAAAACTTCATTTTTTCCCTTATTTCAGGTCCTGGGATCTGTTTGGGGGATTTCCTGCCAACCTGGCCGCCATTGAGATGATGAAACAATATTGTGCGGCCCAGATCGGGGTTGAAAACGGTGAAATCATTGCCTCCTCCAAGGGACTGCATATCTATGATTATGTGTTTGAGATTGCCGAAGCCATCAGGGGGCGGTCCATGGATGAGTTCCGACAGATGACATGATCCAAAGGATCTGTGACACCGATATTTCCTATGAGATCGCGGGGCAGGGGGTTCCTGTTATCAATCTCCACGGATATGGAATTGACCATTGTTCGATGAAGGCCAGCCTGGAGCCCCTTTTTGCTGACAGACAGGGGTTCCAGCGCATCTATTTTGATCTGCCCGGAATGGGGCGCTCGGGGACCAATCCCCAGATTTTAAGTTCCGATGACATGCTGGAAGTTTTGATGCAATTCATTGATTATCTGATTCCGGACCAACCCTTTCTTCTCACAGGGCTTTCCTATGGCGGATATCTTGCCCGGGGGGTGCTCCATAAAATGAAGGATCGAGTCCTGGGCCTGCTCCTTATTTGCCCTGTGGTCGGATTCCGGCGCGAGACCCGGCAATTGCCGGATTTCAGGCTGTGGGAGCGGGACGAGGCGCTTATGTCCCAATTGACCCCAAATGAATTTGCGACCATTGATCAGTTTTTGACCATCCAGACAAAACGGGTATGGGAGCGATTCAACCAAGAGATCAACCCGTCACTTTCTTTGCCTGATATAGGTCTCATGGAGAGAATCCGGGATACGGAATTCTCCTTTGACGTCGATACCCTGGAATCTCCCTTTGACAGCCCCGCCCTGATTCTGCTGGGGCGTTACGACGTTGCTGTGGGGTATAAGGATGCCTGGGAAATCTATGATAACTTTACCGATGCCACCCTGGTGGTCCTGGGCCGGTCCGGCCATTCCCTCCAAATGGAACAATCCTTTCTGTTCGATGTTCATGTCCGGGCCTGGCTGGATCAAATCCCGGTATAACCGGTTGTGAAACTTTATTTCCCGGGCAGAGTTAGGTGACGCAACATTCTATAGTCTCTTGTAGAAAAAAATTGAAAATTAAGGGTTTCCCCGATTGTGTTTTTTTTATTTTTCCGATATGACAGTATTATCTTTTCCTCAAATCGCACTCCATGTAATGGAAAAGAGGGATGTACTTAAACATTTTAGAGTTATATTTACTTCGGCTATTGTAGTGAAGTATTTTATAGCGATTTTTGTGGGGAACATTGCCAGAGTCAAATCAAAGAGTAAAGCCGTGGACCTTTATGCTTTATATGGGTGGGTTTAATGACCTTGATAAATATGCACTGGAAGATCTACAGGAATTAGAATCCATTGGATCCTCTTCTGGTGTCAATATTGTCGCTCAATTAGATTACGCCAAAGAAAAAGGCCGTGCAAACCGTTACTATATAACCCAAAATTCAAACCCTGAAAATGGTTTTAATTCGCCGGTTGCTGGTGAAACACAATCTGATCCCAACATGGGAGACCCCGATGAACTGTTGAATTTTATCTCGTTTTGTGCCCGGGAATATCCGGCCGAAAGGTATGTCCTGGTCTTCTGGGGTCATGGATTGGGAGTATTTGACGATGAAAAGTCCGATACGGGCAGGTCGCATACTGTTACCTATATTGATAGTCCGGTTCCTTATGATCTATCCAACTTTATCAAAAAAAAACCTGAAAAAGCTATATTCCATGGTTCCAAGTTTGTGGTTTTGGATCCGGAACTTGGTGATTCCTTAACTGACAGAGAGATTGGTGAAGCCTCCGATGATATCATAGGAGTCCTTGGGAAAAAAGTGGAGATTACCCTGTTCGACGCTTGTTATATGGCAACCACCGAGATCACAAGGCAAGCGAGGTTATTCGCAAATTACATGGTCGCATCCGAGTATGTGGTTCCTTACAGGGGGATGCCTTACGGCGTTGCGGGCATTATTGAATTACTGAACAAATCCTTGAGCGCGGACGGTGCTGAAATTGCCCGGGGAATGACAGAGTTGTTTATGAACTTTTATCAGGCTGAAATGTCAGATGATAAAACGCGTGCGACCACCAGTTCCATTGATTTGGAAAAAACAAAAAAGCTTCATATTGCACTATCAAAAGCCTCAGAGTCGTTTTTAGAGTACATGAAAGCCTCTCCGTTTTGTGCTGTTGCGGAATTTCAAAGAGCAAGGGAGGAATCACAGCCCAAATTTGGTGTCAGTTCCAAGAGAGATCCTGGGGATGATGTTGTTGATCTGTTTGCATTTATGAAGAGTATTGCCAAAACGGTAAGGAATGATAAATGCATCGAATCTGCTGAAAAAGTTTACACGTTAAAAGACAGCGTGATTCTCTCGGAGGGGCATGGTGGGAAAAATTTTACAGGTTCTGATTTTATCCATGGATTAACTTTGTACTTTCCTGCTTTCAGCGGTGATATTGACAACCCTATCCTGGATCACAAATGTAAATTTCCCTTTCAGTATGAAGTCAATAATCCCGATTGGTACCGGTTTGTCCGGCAATTTCAATTTCCCGTCCCCACAGTTCAATTTGATTTCTCCAATGCTTCCCCTTTTTTTGACGGTGGAAAATTCGCAGTATCAAACACTCAATTTGAGCTTATTGTAAACGGGTTGGAATCAAGCGTTGCCGGAGTTTCAATTACAAATATTGGAATCTATGTAAAATCAAGATTAAGCGATTGTTTCATAGATATTAAGTTCGGAATTACCCATGATGGTGAATTTGAAAAAATCGCAGAATATCAAGCTTGCAAAAGCGGCCGGATTGAAAAAATAGAGTTGGATATAGTTCCCCGAAAGGGAATGTCATTTGTTGCAAAAGTAAAATACAGGGATGAAGAGTTTGAAGTGTTCAATGTTCCCATCAGGGTTGTTTTTAAGAATAATAACATATTACTTATCCACAAAGAAAGGCTTGAAGGTGACTACTGGGGCATGGACAAAATGCCTTTGGGATATTTAAAAATGTTACCCTGTGAATGGATAAAATTATACTCGGGAAAAATGGTCGTCAGATCTCTTCCAAAGCTGAAACCGGAATATAAATTGTCTGATCCTGAGCTGAAAACTTATCTTCGCATGCTGGAAAAAAAATCCCATCTGGTTTTTGTTGGAAGAGATTTTCTGTACGACCTGGAAAAGTCTCCTTTACCCTCTGCAAAAAAAATTTTGAAGAGGTGTGATGGAATTTCATGGGAAGAACCAAAATTCGAAAATATGGATCATGTTAATTTACAATGCTCGGCAAACAGTAAAATAAAATTTGATTTACCAGTACTTGAGCTTAAGACGGATCAGCTTGACTATTGTGATATTTTTAATTTCCCTGAAGAGGGATTTGTCCCCTTATTGGAATTTTCCGAAGTAGGGATATGTGCAGTTCTTCAACCCATCGGAGATGGTTCCGTCGTTTGGATAGGGCTTAATCTTAAGACCTTTCCGCAGAATTGGATCACGCAGTTCTTTAACTCACTTTTAACTTATTTTCAAACAAATTAGGAGCTTATTATGCCGGAAGAGACTAAAGTTTACAAGCTGAGGATTAAAATTCCCAAGAACATGAAAGTGGAAATGATCGTGGAAACCACTGATGAGGAAGCTGATACCGATGAGCAGGGCAGAATTAAATGGGGAGACAGCCATTTGACCTGTTGTATCGACGGTTCGGTGGTTTCGCCTGTCAGTACTGTATCCTGCGAGGGAAACCCTCATGATGGTGGAGCCAGGTAGCATTGAATGGGGCGGCAGCAATTTAAATTGTTGAAACGATGATTCGGGTAGTTTTATCTGTTATTGCTGTCAGCCTCCGTCATTTGAGTTTATTCATCAAAAAATAATATCACGATTTATGTGATGTGTTGAAAGAAATACGCTTATGAAATTAAGTTTATATACCCATTTTTTTTTTCTTAATGGTATTTACGTCATAATGAACAGCCTTACCCAGGCGTTATCTTTTATTAATAAAGAATCGTATGATTTATTAAAGGATATGAGGGCGGGCAGGCAGGTTGCAGATGAGGATAATAATCCCATAGTGAATAAGCTTTGGGAGAGCGGTTATATGGTGCCGGATAGCTCTGATGAATCGGCATTTACAGTTTTAGAAATGGGGAAAATTCGATCCGCCTGCTCAAGGCAGTTGCAGCAGGAGATTTGTATAATTCCAAATTTTACATGCAGCTTAAACTGCTCTTATTGTTTCCAGCATGAGGGTCGTCATGGTATGGAAGACAAATCGCTCAGTAATAATTTAGCTACCCAAAAAGTAATGACTCCTGAAATGGTTGATCGGCTGTTTGATACTTTAGACCTTTTTCCAGGTAATAAAAATGAAAGGATGGTTACGATTTTTGGTGGGGAACCTTTGCTTCCCATGCCTCAGAATCAATTAATAAATAATTATATATGCGAAAAAACAAGAGAAAAAAACTGGGACTTGAGAATATACACCAATGGAATAGGACTGCTTAATTACGAAAAATTGTTTGAAAAATACCAGCCGTCCGTGCAAGTTACATTTCATGATATGTTTGACAAAACATCAGATTTTTCTGAACATCCTTTTTTTAAAAAATGGGTAAAGGGATGCCTGATGGCAGTGGATAAAGGCAGCAGGGTTTCTGTCCGTTTAAACATCTCCCATGAAAATGCTCATGAACTGCCGAATATCTGTAAGGTATTTAAAGAGATGGGACTGTTTTCACACAGTAAATTAGGTGTCTACCTGACTCCCATCGAAAATAAAAAGTTTTGTGATAGCTCTTTTAATGAGGGGCAGATGACTTTGTTTACAAGGTTGATGGACATGAGGGCATCTGAACCCGATATGATGTATGTGGATTTGATCGGATGGAAAATAGTGGATTATTTCAGGGTAATGGCAAAGGAAAAAGATATCCCGGTTCCAAAATTTGTTAGATGTCCCGCCATGGAAAAATTATTGTGCTTTGATGTAAATGGATACATTTATTCATGCTATGAACTAGCCGGATATACAGATTTTGCGTTGGGTACGTTTTATCCGGAAAGAAGAATTGACTATTCGATATATGAAATGTGGCAAAACCGAACCGTAAAACATGAAAAAAGTTTTTCCTGTTCTTCCTGTCCCACTTCATTAATCTGTGGTGGTGGGTGTGCTGCTGAATCTTTGCGCCGGGAGAATGATATTTATGCACCGACCTGTGAAGCGTCCCGGGAGGATTTCGATTATATGGTTGCCAATCACCCGGATATTATAGAAAAATCTATTCAGCGGAAAAACTTTCTGGCAACTGATAATACCTGTAATGAAAATTTAAGCTCAACAGGAGAAGTTTCATGACAGATGGCTTCAAAGTGGAAGATCTTAGTCCTCATTCATTTGGGCTATTGTTGACCCGGCAATGTCCCGCCAGGTGCGATCATTGTGTAATGAATTCTTCCATGAAAACGAAAGAAACTATTGATCTGACCACGGCGGAAAACTATATAGAGGCGGCTTCGATATGTTTCAGGAATTCCAGGGCATACAAAGAGAGCCGAAGTGTACCCACAATCGCTTTTTCGGGTGGGGATCCTTATGTCAATCCTGTGATGTTCAAGCATCTTATTGAACACGCTAAAGAGTGTGGAATGCGTTCTGAAGGCGCAAGCAGCGGGTTTTGGGGGAAAAATATCGATCGTGCCAGGGATTATCTCAGGGAGTTACAGGCGGCGGGATTGGAGCACGTGGGATTATCCTGGGACGATGCCCATGCTCCGCATATCGAAGGTAAATCCATTTTAAATATTCTGGAAGTTGCCGCTGAGTTAAGTGTCAAGGTAACCCTGAATGTATTGCAGTATAAAAATGCAGTGATAAATACTGATAATTTCTGGGAAAAAGCCGGAGCTTCAGCTAAGAAAAAACATAAACTGATGACAGACGGGAATATTCATGTTCGAAATAATTATTACTGCGATGTGGGTCGAGGCAAGGAAAATGATTACCTGCAGGTTGTTGGGAGAATGCCTTACTCTATGACGGATCGATGTGATTTTGCGATAACATCACCGGTTATGGACTGGAATGGTGACTTTTTTTGCTGCTGCGGTTTTTCCAACTATGACTTCGACGGCTCTTTAGAAAGTTCTCCACTTAAGTACGCAAATTTCGTGGGTAAGAGTGTACCGGAAATAGTTGAATGCTATGAAGAGTTGAAGCATGATATACTATTCCTGATTATGTGCCTGAAAGGCCCAGGTGCGTTACTCGGTGAAGTGGTAAAGGACAACCCTGATCTTAAACCGAAAGAGATGGTGTGCGGCTCCTGTGATATTTGCAATACATTGTTCAACCGGAAAGATATTCTGGAATGTCTGCCGGGTACATTGGAAAGACTGCATAAAGAAATATTGGAGAAACAGGCTGTTACCTGGTAATTGCGGGTTTGATGATTGTTCAGCTATTGTTGTCATTGACGCACCTGCTCTGTGTAATTTATTTTACAAGACCCGAAGTCAGGGTTCTGTTTGTGCCGCAATAGGAAAAACAAACCCTGAGACCTTTGATTCACTCGGAATAGAAAATATTCGATTATTACAAAACTGAAAGCAAGCCCAGCACGGTAAAGGTGAAACACAGCCCAACTATCTTCATTGTGCTTGAGGACCTGGGCAAACAACTTCTGAATTATTTTGTCAATCTTGCCAAGGATAAAAATCCCTCTTCTGAGAGATAAATGTTTTTTAAGGAGATTTTTGCGATGAAGAAAAAAATCATCATACTTATTCAATCTCAATTAAATTCAATGGGGATAGATGCGGGGTCTGTGGATGGAATTTTAGGGCCACGGACGATGGGTGCTTTAAATCAAATTGAGGGAATTACTCCCCAATGGTCATATGTTAGGAAAGCCATTGCCTTTATTCAACTGATTGCCCAAAAAAAAGGAATTGAGGCCGGGAAAATAGATGGGTATTGGGGACCCCAAACAGATTTTGCCTTTGACAGTCTGGAACAGATTGTTATGGAGAAAAAAGAGCCGGTTATCTGGCGCAGGAAGAAGGGAAAATCCAAAATCCCAATGATTGGCCGTCCCAACGGCCGGAAGAGAATCTGGATAAATTCTATGGTCTGGTGGGGGAAAGGGTGGTTAAGTCTGGGAAGAGCGAGGAATTTCGACTGGATGCATGTCCAGGCAGCAACGCTTTGATAAGCCGGGGGGTCAGTTTCCCAAAGGAGGTTTTTTGAAAATATTTAAATATCGAAGACATTGCTATCTGCCATTAATCGTCGTATTCCTATTCTCGGCTTTCATTGTGTTTGCCCAGGAGCCTGTTTTACAAAAGGCAAAAAAATATACCGGGACTGACGCCATCATTGGATGGATGATGAGTGAAAAACTGGATGGGATAAGGGGGTACTGGAACGGACACCAATTGCTGACCCGAAGGGGGATCGCTTTGAATCCTCCTTCCTGGTTTATTAAAAACTTTCCTCCCTTTGAACTTGATGGTGAACTCTGGAGCAAAAGAGGGGATTTTGAATTTGTCCAATCAACCGTTCTTGATAAAATGCCGGGAGCGGGCTGGGAAAAAATCAGTTATAATATTTTTGAAGTCCCCAATGAAAAGGGAGATTTCCTTTTCCGAATCAACACGGCAAAACAATGGTTTGAAAGACACAAGAATATCTATATACGGTTTATCCCCCAGATAATGATACAAGACACATCAGATCTGGACCAATTCCTTAATAAAATAGTATCAATGGGGGGAGAGGGGGTGATCGTAAAAGACCCCAAAATGCCTTACTTCACCGGGCGAAGTAGTCACCTCCTGAAAGTAAAGAAGTTTGCGGACATGGAAGGGGTTGTCATCGGGTTCAAGAAGGGAAAAGGAAAATATAAAGGGATGATGGGGTCTCTTGCCATAGAACTTGAAAATGGAGTGGTTTTTAATTTGGGAACAGGTTTTACAGATCAAATCAGAAAAAAACCGCCGCCTATGGGGACAAGTGTCACTTTCAAATACAATGGGTTCACCAAAAACGGAATACCCAAATTTGCTTCGTTTCTACGGGTGAGACAGGAGTGACCCCTTATTTTTCAAGATGCTTTTCTATCCATTGTTGGATATCATTTAATACTTGATCCTGTTCTGGTTCATTGAAAATTTCATGGTAAAGTCCGTCATAAAATTTTATGGTTTTATCCTCTGAGCTAACCAAATCATAGAGATCCTGGGCACCACTGGGATCAACGATTTTATCTTCACTTCCCTGGGCGATCATAATGGGCAGCTTGATTTTTCCGGCTTGTTTTGTGACATGGTGAATTGTTTTAATAAATTCCGTGGCCAGACGGGCCGTGATTTTTCCGGTATACACCAAAGGGTCCTTGATATAGGCATCCACCACCGCCGGATCACGACTTATCCCGTCATAATTCAACGGCGCGACCCCTGCCTTGGGCATGAGGACGGAAAGGATCTTGCCTGCAAAAATAGTGAGTTGGGAGATATGATCCGGCAGTTTAACTCCCGGCGCGGAAAGAACAGCGCCGGATAGTTCACTCTGATGCTCCAGCAGGTAAGCCGTGCCAATCAGGCCCCCCATGCTGTGTCCGATCAGAAAGATGGGGGGGGCAGGCTGCCACTTCCGGATAGAATCAAAATATGTTTTGAGGGTTTTTGTGAAATCTTCAAATCGTTCCACATAGACCCTTTTTCCCTCTGATTTGCCGTGCCCGAAGTGATCAATTGCGTAAACCGCATAGCCGTTCGGAACAAAATGATTGACAAGATTCATGTATCGTCCGCTATGCTCTGCCAATCCATGGGCTATTAGAAGTACTGCCTTTGGTTCCTCATTGGGCAACCAATATTGATAGTAAATATCGGTTTCCCGATTGCTTTTTAAATACCCTTCCTGGTGTTTCATCCATATCCCCTTTGCGCATTTAGTGCTAGCATTTGCCGGGCAGAGCTCAGTATGTCCCCAAGCTTTCCTAGGATCGTTTATGGAAATATGGAATTACCGAATCACGACCTCTGCCCGCCGGTTCCTTGGCTCGGACACCTCGTCCGCCGTTGGAATCAGGGGATTGCCTTCCCCGTGGGATTCGGTAAGAATTCGGTCGGGATTCACACCCGCTTTGATAAGAATTTTCTGCATTTGAAGCGCTCGGACCTCGGCCAGCCCCTTGTTAACTTGGGCCGATCCCATCCGATCCGTATGGCCGGAAACGCTGATTTCCACCATGACCCTGTTCCGGATGCTTTTAAGGATTTCCGGAATCTTGGCTCTGGATTCCGGCGTGAGCACGGCAGTGCCGAATTCAAAATAAAGAACGTGTTTCACCGGCGGCAGGGGCTGAATGTCAATTGCGGTTTTAAAAATCTTCTTAACGGTTTTTTCATCCAGAATCCCGGTTTTTTCAGGATTACCATCTCCGCTGACTTCTGCACTGTCGTAGGCCGTGTCCAGAAGTGCGGTTTCTCCCCCGGATTTAACCATCACCTTTCCCACCCGACCGTCAGGCTCGGGCAGCAGCACCACCTGGGTTTTGGTGCCGCAGCCGACAATGGAACCAATACAGGCAAGACAAATCAGTATCACTGGCAATTGTAGGTATCTTTTTATTTTCATTATTTATCCACCTTTATGGCCAGATGCGTTCCCCGTATACCGATAATGGCGGATGGGGTTCTGATTTCCACAGATTCAGGGTTGAGGTGGCCAATGATTCCGGTGAGATAGGTCATGGTCCCCTTGAGCATGTCAGCGATAAACCCGACCCGGCTCACGGCCGGATCAAATTCATACTCCGTGAGTGCAATGCGGGTTTCTTCGCCCAGTGATAATACGGAATTGTCTTTGAAAATAATCCCCATGGCGCCGTCTTCAAGGGTTACAAGGACATCGCTTTCCAGAAGCATTGTTCCGGGGCTAACGGGAATTATCTGTTTGCCCCGTTCAATATGAACTTTGCCTTTGGCCGTTTTTACCATTCCTATTTCCTGGGCCGCCATAACCGGGCCGCCTAGGATAGAAATGATACCAAAGATTAAGGCAGCTACCACTATCCCCATACCGCGTTTTCTTACCACTGCACCACCTCCATTGTTCAACTCAGGGCGAAAAAAATCATATTGCCAGTAACCAGATGTAACGCGCCTATTATTAACAGCCATTCCATATTTGTCAACCGTCTTAAGGCCCGCCCTGTTCTTTTCACCTGAAGGAAGGTGTTGAAACCCAGGCAGGCATGGAAAATGCCTTTATTTTTAACTTTATTTTTAGCTTTGTTTGGGAGAACTCAATCGTTTTCGAGTAAAAACAAATGACTGTACCCTCATCATTTTGAAGATCAACAGCGCACTTCTTTTTCAGGTCTTTTGATTTTTCAGTTGTTATTTAAAAGACACCTGGCATCAGGAGATGGCAAGATCAGGTGTCTTTTGTATTTTATAACCGGTTTATGGGCCGGGTCATCCTGCTAATTGTACTCCGCCCTTATATCTTTTTTGCTGATTTTCCCCACAGAAGTCTTGGGGATTTCGGCGTTTAGAATGATTCTTGAAGGGACCCCGTATTTTGGAATCTGGCCCTTTTCCACAAAGGTCATGCAAAAATCCTGAATATCGGTTTCCGATATTTTATC
>CAXHYW010000017.1:0-16113 GCA_964021475.1 uncultured Desulfobacteraceae bacterium
AGAGCTTAAATTTCAAGCTGGTTGCTTAATCCCACCCGCACAGGTCGCAATTTTTTAGTTGTTGTCAAATTTTTTAGTCAGTCCAATTGTTCATTGTTTGATTTATCCTGGGTTTTTTCGAGTGTTGTCCCAGAGCGCCATCCTTTGCACCAAATAAAATAATCCTTTTCAACATACCGGGTCTTTTGATATCGTTCCCAAGATAGTAGCTGATTGGACAGATACCAATGGGGACACATTGATGGCAACGCAAAAAAAATAATATATCTTGTTTTGTGATGATAGTAACTTATTTTTTTTCATAAAATAAAAGAGACCGATTGATTAAGAATACTGGTCCTTGTATCGTAAAAGGAGTGTGATGTATGATTCATATACCAAACCAGCCAGGGGATATTGCCCCCCGATCTCTTGAAGCGATCCAGGGAGATGAAACCATTCTGTTTGTGGATGATGAAATCTATCTGGCAGAGGTGGGCAGGGAAATGCTTGAGGATTACGGATATTGTGTTGATATTATGACAAATTCAAGGCAGGCATTTGAGTTGTTTGAAAAAAATCAGGACCGGTATGCTTTGCTGATTACGGACTATATCATGCCTGGGATGACTGGCGTTAAGTTGGTTGAAAAGATACACTCCCTGCGGCCTGACTTGCCGGTTATCATGTGTTCGGGTGTTGACTTGCCATCTGAAATTATCCAGACGGTCTGCATCACAAAAATTCTTTCGAAACCCTTTGATATGGAAACACTGGTTAAAACTGTTCAGGATCTCCTCCATAAATCAAGGGGCTAACCTTTTGACCGGGGTATATATGAAAAAAAGCCTGTTTATCACCGATTTTGACGGCACCCTCCTGACCGATGAAAAGAGGATCGCCCAGCAAGACCTTGACACTCTTTCCCGGTTGAGAAACAATAATATTGTTACTGCCATTGCCACTGGAAGAAGTTTATCTTCCCTTCAGCAGGCATTGGAACAGATTGGTCTGGGAGATAGGCTGCCAGTGGATTATTTTATTTTTTCTACGGGCGCCGGTATCCTTGCGGTTGCACGAGGATCCATCATCCGATCACTTTGTGTAGCAGCCAGTGATATCAGGGAAATTACCACCTGTTTTGATGCCAGAAAATTGGACTATATGGTCCATCGGGCCATTCCCCATACCCGATATTTTTTGTATAAATCCCATGGTAAAAAAAATCCAGATTTTCAGGCGCGAATTCTATTGTCTCCTCGATTTTCTAAACCGTTGAACAACGGTCAGGATTTGTACGATACGGCTACACAGGTGCTGGCCATTATTCCGGAGAAAGTTTCTGTGGCGATGATGGCGGCTATCCGGGCGGATCTTTTTGGCTACAGTGTGATCCATGCCACATCCCCCCTGGATCATTCGTCCTCCTGGATTGAAGTCTTTCACAAACAGGTTTCCAAAAGTCAGGGCGCATCCTGGTTGGCATCAACCCTAAATATTAACCAGTCCGATGTGATTTCAGTGGGCAATGACTATAATGATCAGGATCTTCTGGAATGGTCTGGAAAGGGGTTTCTGGTTGCCAATGCGGCCCCGGATCTGAAGCTGCTCTTTAAAACGGTTTCTTCCAATAATCATTGCGGGGTCAGCCAGGCAGCGGCGGCGTCAGGCCTGCTGGACGGGTAAAATTATCATCATGGCGGAAACCGGTTCTTCAGACATTAAATATCAAAATTTTCTTCATCCAGTTCAGATATATCAAAGTCTGGATATAGCTTTTCACAGCAAGCAGGACAGATGCCATGGGAAAAAACAATATCCACAAAAAAATCTTCCATTTGAACCCAGGCGTTCTTTTTATCCCGGACACTTTTACAATTTGCACAGATGGCCAGCATATCCTTGGTGTTGTTGCCCCGGGTTTTTAAAAATTTCTGGTATTGTTTCCTGAGTTCAATAATTTTTGTGATGTCTCTCACAACGGCTATGGCGCCATTGTACTGGTTTTTATCATCTAACAGTGGACTGCAGGCAAGTTCTACATGGACAATGTTTTTTTCTTTGTCAAGCATTTGAATTTCATACCGGCCGGTCTGGCCATATTTGCGGGATTTTGTCTGTTGTTCTATAATCCGAAAGCTGTCCTGGGTGGAAAGCGCCTTTAAATTCATGTTGCTTAAGATTTGTGAAGAATATCCCAACATATTGCAGAAGGCCTGGTTGGTGAAGGTCAGGTTCTCCAGGGAATCTACTGTGAAAACACCCTCTGCAATCTGTTCGGTGATGGTGCGGTAGCGGGCTTCGCTTTTCTCAAGTTGTTTTCTGTATAGTCTATTTTCTTCAACCAGGTGTTTGTTCTCAAGGGCTTTTCGAATAACATGATGAATCATTTCCAGATCTTTAATGGGTTTGGTGATATAGTCCTTGGCACCCATGCGAAGTGCGTTGATGATATCCTCTTTTTTACCGACCCCAGAAATGACCACCATGGGAGTATCCGGGCTGTGTCCGTGGATCGTATTCATCACCTCAATGCCGTCTTTCCGGGGCATCCTTAAATCGGTGATGACAATATCCACCCGTTCCCTGGAAAAAATTTCCAGCCCTTCCTCACCATTTTCAGCTGTCAATGTACGATATCCTTGATCCTGGAAAAAGCATGAGAGGCTTTCCCGGATGGAGATTTCATCATCTATTATCAGAATGGTTTCTTGTCTCATGGCGATTTCTTTAAACGATATAGATTTCAGGGTGATGGTGATATGGCTGAACTATATCAAACCTGTCATAAAAGTCAAAGCGCTTTAATCAATTGTTTCATATCCCTGACGGCTTGGTCAATACCCGTAAGAACTGCTCTTCCGATGATGCTGTGCCCGATACTGAATTCCCTGATTTCTTTAAGACCTGCAAATGCCTTGATGGTATTGTAGCAGATACCATGCCCGGCGTTTACTCCTAAGTTTAATTTGCTCCCTATTTTTGCGGCATCTATGATCCTGATAAGTTCTTTTTGTTTTTGTTCCTCAGTGGTTGCATCACAAAAAGCCCCCGTATGAATCTCGATCATGTCTGCATCAATTTTATGGGCAACCTTGATCTGATCCAGATCCGGGTCAATGAAAATACATACCTTGATGTGGGCATTTTTGAGAGTGCTGGTAGCTTCCCTGATGGCATCCTGGTGGGTGATTAAATCAAGGCCCCCCTCGGTGGTCAGTTCTTCCCTTTTTTCAGGAACAAGGGTGACACAGTCTGGTTTTATATCCAGAGCCAACCCCAGCATTTCGCTGGTGGCTGCCATCTCCAATATTAACCGGGACTGGACCACCTGGCGCAATAATCGAACATCTCTTACCTGTATATGGCGGCGATCCTCTCTTAAATGGACCACAATTGCATCGGCACCGGCTGTCTCGGCTGCAAGAGCTGCTGCCACGGGATCTGGATAGTCTATTCCCCTGGCTTGTCTCAGGGTGGCCACATGGTCTACGTTAACGGCAAGTTCTGCCATTGGCTTTTCCTCCGTCGATTAAAATGCGGTTAAATGGGTGTTTTTTTCAATGATACGAAGCAATTCAAGGCTTTTGTCTTCCATGGCGGCGGCATCCTTATCACTTGTTTCATGATCAAATCCAAGCAAATGGAGAATCCCATGAATCAGAAGTTGGGAGAGTCTTTCTTCAAGGGAAATTTTTGCGTCCACAGCTTCCTTTTCTGCTGTAGTAAGCGAGATAACCACATCCCCCAGAAGTCCAGGGGTAATATTTGAAAATTCTCCTTCCTGCATGGGAAATGCCAGAACATTGGTTGGTTTGTCAATCCCCCGATAGGTTTTGTTTAACTGTTCTATCCCCTTATCATCCATGATGACAATAGATATTTCGTGGGCATTACAGCCCAAGGCGTTTAAGATCTGTTCGGTCTTTTGCTGGACTAGGGGCGTTGGGATTATCGCTTTTTGCTGATTGTCTATCAGTATCTTTTGCTGTTCCATTTTTTTCTTTTTTCTTTTCCTGTGTTTTGTCCGGATATTCGATACGGCTGTGGTAAATACTGGTCAGAATATTGTTAAAGCTTTTGGCAATTTGGTGCAGATCCTTGAGAGTAAGTTCACACTCTTCAAGTTGTCCATCTGCAAATATATCATTGATCAATTCTTTTACCCTGCCCTGTATTCTGGACGGGGTGGGGCGTTCAAGGGCTCTTACCGCGGCTTCAACCACGTCGGCCAGCATCACGATTCCGGCTTCCCGGGTCTGGGGTTTGGGGCCTGGGTATCTAAAATCTGCTTGATTGATGTTTTCTTTGCCGCTGTTTAGACTTTTATTGTAAAAATATTTGATTAAAGAGGTTCCGTGGTGCTGGATAATCCCTTCAATGATTTCATTGCCAAGTTTGTGTTTTTTGGCCAGTTCTACTCCTTTTTTAACATGCTGGATCAGGATCAGTGCCGACATGGACGGGGATAGTTTGTCATGCCGGTTTTTGCCATCTGCCTGGTTTTCAATGAAATACAAGGTTTTGTCCAGCTTTCCAATATCGTGGTAATATCCCATTACCTTGGCCTGGAGACTATTGGCAGAAGCGGCGGATGCAGCAGCTTCTGCCAGGGTGGCCACAATTACAGAGTGATTGTAGGTTCCCGGCGCTTCTATCATCAGTTTTTTGATCAAGGGCTGGTCCAGGTTGGAAAATTCCAATAGTTTTGCCGGGGTGGTATAATTAAAAATAATTTCGATCAAGGGGGCAAAGCCGATGGTCAGAGTGGCAGCAAAAAGTCCGCCGCAGAAGGCAAAAATTACTTCCTTTGCCAGGAACATGGGATCCGGTTGGGTAAGGGTGTAAAATCCTAATGCAATGGCGATAGTGGAATTAAAAATCGCAAGTTTAAAGCCTGCAATGATGAAGTTTTTGCGTTCCTGTCGTTCGTTGATCCAATAGGCAGCGGTGATACTGCTGAGAAAAAAGAAAATAAACACCTGAAAACTGCCGCCGAATGCCAGACTGGCCAGCACGGAAAGGACAATGGTAAAAAAAATGGCAATATCAAATCCCAAAAACAGGCAGGTGATCATGGCCGCCGCCTGGATGGGAACCAGCATATAAAAGGAAGAGGCTGCAATTTCCCATGCCATTTCCGGATGGGATGACTGGGCAATATAAATGACAATTTTAACAAAAATCAGGAAGAGGATTAGGCCCAATGCCAGAAAGATCATATGGGTGTTATGATCCGTTTTCAGCCGTTTGTGATCCTTCAAGAAAAGAAAGTAGACCACAAGGATTAAAAGGCAGGTGATCATGGCCGTCCCGGTGCCGGACATGTAAATATCTTTTTCCACAACCTGCTCTTTTAAAGCGGTCAATTTGATCAGCTTGATTTTATCCACCCGCTCCCCTTCCCTGAGAATCATCTCGCCAGCTTTTATCTGGAAAAGTATGGGCATGATTTTGGCCTGGGCGTCCTGAATTCGTTTTTTCGTTTCACTCTTATTTAGGGTGATATTTGGTTGAACCAACTGCTGGCAGATGTTCACAATGAGATTGGCCAGTCCATGGTTGAGTTTCTTGAGCAGGGGTTGACCCTCTATCCTGACCATGGCCTTGGCCTGGACCGGGCCATAAATGACTTTCAGGTTATTTAACGTACGCTCTTCATTTGATTTGATGGTTCTAAGGTTTATCCCTTTGACCTCTTCTTCAAGGAGAATCTCTTTGTTGGCAACCACCCCAACGGATAGAATCTTATTTACAATGGTTTGTATGATGGTGGTGATATCTGTGGAAAATTGGAATTTATAAAGAATTGCATAGGCCTCGTTACTGACGTCAATGCCCAGTTTCTTTTCAAACTCAGGTTTTATGGCCATGGCCATGGCAAATGTAGGGTCTGGCGAACTGGAATCGGCTTTTTTGAATAATTGCCGGGCAAATTCCATGGATTTTTCAACACGAACGGAAATGTCTGTTAACAGGCTATCGTCAAAATCATAAACGGTTTTTATCACATCTTTGACCTGGCTTTTTCTTGCCTTGGTCACGTCTTTGTCTTCAATGAAGAAATTTTTAGGCGCCTTGATATCTCTTTGGGCCACATCTCCTATTTTATAGGCGTAAAAAACCTTTTTTTGATCTGGTGCCTGTAAAAAAGTGAAGGATGCCGTAAGGAAAATGAGCATGAACCACAACAGGTGTGGGGTGGATAACAGATATGTTTTGGTCTGTTCAAGCCAGTTGTTAGTTTTTGTTTTTTTCATAAGCATCTATGATGTTTGAAACAAGGGGATGTCTTACCACATCCGCCTTGGTAAAGGTAACAAACTCAATCCCCTTTATTCGGGTGAGAATCTTTTTTGCTTCGACTAGACCGGACTTTTTTCCGGTTGCCAGATCAATCTGGGTAATGTCGCCTGTGACAATGGCTTTGGAACCATATCCAAGCCGGGTTAAAAACATTTTCATCTGTTCTGCGGTCGTGTTTTGTGCCTCATCTAAAATGATGAATGCATTGTTCAGAGTTCTTCCCCTCATAAATGCAAGGGGGGCTATTTCGATGGTTTCCTGCTCAATATACGCCCTGACTTTCTCAAAATCAAGCATATCATACAAGGCATCATACAAGGGACGAAGGTAGGGGTTGATCTTTTCAGCCAGGTCCCCGGGAAGAAATCCAAGGGCCTCACCCGCCTCAACCGCGGGCCGGGTCAGAATGATTTTTTTTACATCTCCCCTTGAAAGAGCAGCAACGGCCATGGCCATTGCAAGATAGGTCTTTCCGGTCCCGGCCGGGCCGATTGAAAATAATATATCATTTTCTTTGGCGGCATTGGTATAGGTATGCTGGGTAATATTTCTGGGGGAAATCGCTCTGTTTTTGGCGGTAACAAAAATGGTATTTAAAAAGATCTTTTTTATGGGTGCGTTCTTATCTAATTTTATGGTGTTGATGGCAGCATCAAGATCCGGCGGTGTCAGGTTGAATTTTTCCTTCAAAAGGTCGTATAATTGGTGGATCAATATTTCTGCCACATCCACATCTTGTGCATCCCCGGAAAGGGAAATGGCATTGCCCCTGGAATTAATGGTAATGTTAAATGCTCTGGAAATTTTTTCAAGATGGGTGTTGTGGTATCCAAAGAGCTTTTTGGTCAGCTCAATGTTTTGAAATTCAATATTTTTCATGGAGCCTAGGGTGCATTTTATTTGTCTAAAGGTCAATAAAAATCTTGACTAGAAAACCGGTAAATTGGTATCTGTGTACTCTTTGCATGACTTTTATATTAAGATCCCATAAGGAGTAAAATGAACGGTTTTGATGTGCTTGTCCTGGTGATTGTTTCATTCTGTCTGATCCGGGGGTATTTTAAGGGATTGATCCGGGAAGTATCCGGTGTTATCGGTGTTATTGTTGGTTTCTATGGCGCGAATACCTATTATCAAAAATTAACGCCCTATCTTGAGACGTTAATTGAAACACCCGGTGCCAGAAGTCTGATTTGTTTTTTTGTTTTGTTCTGCGGTATTTTAATCTCCATCAGCCTGATGGCCGGTTTGATCCGTAAATTTTTAAGCCTTGTCTTTCTGGGATGGGTGGATCGGTTTTTTGGACTGGTGTTTGGAGCCGCCAAGGGGGTATTGATCGTCTCTGTTCTGTTCATCATGATGATGACATTTATCCCGGAGGAGACGCAGTTTTTGTCTGGCTCAAAATCAGCACCCCATGTAGAAAATATTTCAAATGGAATGATGCTCTTTTTTTCTAACAACATGAAAAGCGATTTTTTTAAACATTTGGAAGGAATTAAAACAAATTGGAAACAATAGTGCCGCTTTTGGAAATTATTCGCAGACTTAGGGGAAAAAACGGATGTGCCTGGGACCGGAAACAAACCCCCCTGACCCTGTGGAAATGTATGGCAGAAGAATTGTATGAGCTTGAAGAGGCCATTGTCAAAGATGATACGGATAATATCTGTGAAGAACTGGGCGATGTTTTGTTTCAGATTCTGTTTTTAATTGAGATTCTAACTGAGAATAACCGATTTGAGTTTTTCCATGTGATTGATGGGATTGCAAAAAAAATGATCCGGCGTCACCCCCATGTTTATGATACCGCCGTTGTGGAGACAGAGGAAGAATTAAACCGACAATGGGAGAAAATTAAGAGAATAGAGAAAGAAACAGCCAGAAAAAAAGAGGGTAGAACAGCAGATACAAGCCTTGCGCAAAATGGAAATTCAAAGGGAATTCCATCGGCTATGGATTCGGTGCCCAAAGGGATGCCGGGATTGCTCAGGGCGTTAAAAGTATCCAAATCTGCGGTTAAAGAAGGGTTTGACTGGGAGAATATCCACCAGGTGTTGGACAAGGTAAAAGAAGAAATCCAGGAGTTTGAAACCGCATTGGAAAAAGAAAGCCCGGATGCGGCCATGATGGAATTTGGCGACATCCTGTTTTCCCTGGTCAATGTGGCAAGGTTCTCAGGTTTCCACCCGGAAACCGCACTTTCAAGCGCTACCGCAAAATTCGAAGGACGGTTCAGATTAATGGAAGAAGCGCTTCTCCTGGAAAAAACAGATCTTAAAAAATTGTCTTCAGAAGAAAAAGAGCGGTATTGGCAACGGGCAAAAAAGCACTATGACAAGTAATCTCCTCTTTGGAAACGAACATATTCGCTTCGGGCAGCGATCACTGTCTGGGTTGCAATATTTTTGAGCTCTTGATTTGCGCTGCCAAGGGACATGGATTCCTTGAGCAGACTGTCCGCATTCTGGTTTATTTTTTCCAAAACAGGCGCAATGTTTTTCAGTGATACCCCCGGGTTTTCAAGCTTACTTGAATAGTCATCCAGCAATCCTAAAAGCATATCCGTTTTTCCAGACACGATGGAAGACTGATCCTGCACCTTAAGGCCGATTGATGGAATTTCCCCTAAAGCAGTTGCCATTGTAATCCCCATCCCAGAAGAATCAGTTCCATTTGTTTGCTCTGCCTGACCCGTTTGATCAAGGGCCTGGGTCAGGGCATTTTCGAAAACACCCGTTTTTTCCGTCTTCGGTGCGCCGCCACTTGTCCCACCCAAAGCTTGTGTCAGCTCATTTATTTGATTTATATTGACCATGCGGGTCTCCTTATCTGTTGGTATTCCTTATGTTAGGATTAAGAAAGCAATAGGCGTGCCAGGTTTGGACCGCTGGTTTGTTTTTGGGAAAAAGGCTTATATTTCAGTTGGTTTGGGGGAACGTCTGGAGCGATGGCGCGTGGCGTTATTCTTGAAAGAGATGAACCGGGAAAAAAATTCTCTTTTATCCCAGTTCATTCATGAGGGAACCGGTCATTTTTTCCGCAATCTGTTCTGCATTAATGTTATATTGATTGGTCTGGACCTGCTGTTTTAAATCTGCCACCAGTGTTGCTCTCTCTGTGGGTTGCGTATCCATTGCTTTGGAAATTTTTTGGAGATCCCTTGTTTTTTTGGAAATATTTATGCTGTCGCTTGCCGTTTCATCGGCCGGTTTTTCCAGCTTAGGAGGGGTGTTGGCAGCAGCCGTTGTCTTGCCTGCGTATGTCTGGTTTATATAGTTTTGTGTGGGATTGGAAATTTTCATAATCGGTATCTCCTTAGGATTCCATATTGTTATCGGCGACCTGGCGTGCTAATTCTGTCATCCTTTTTACAACAAACTGAGAATCTTCAACAGAAAGGGTCTGGGTTGTTTTGTTATTGTTGTCATCAATGGTTGTGTATGTGAATTGAGTTTTTCCCTTGGTGAAATTTATCTTTTTGCCAAGTTCTTTCTCAATTTGTTCTGTAATTTGCTCTTCGTTTTTTTCCTTGGGTCCTTCGGTGATGATTTTATCAACAATATTGGCTGCAACTTTATCAACAATTGCCTGTCGTTTACCTTCGGAGGAGATGGTTACGCTGTCCGCAGATACCTTATCCGGAATTCCGAATTTGTTTCTGCTCAACATTTTACCCTGGCTTAGCTGCCTGGAGTAAACCTTGAGGACATTTTGTATTTGATATGATGGTATCTGCATAAAATTTTCTCCTTAAAAACCTTATCGGAAGGGGAAAATTAAAACTTTAATTTTTTTTTCAATCATCAAAATTACCATCAGGACCCTTATCAGATGTGATATTTTTTGCTTTTGTTATTATTTTTACCCGGGTCCATTCTGTTTGGGGTTCAATTTTCTTGGCTTTATGTCCGGGCATATGGGATTTTGATTCTAAAATTTGGGAAATAAGAATATCTGCTGTATCCGTTGCATTGAAGACATCCGTCAACAGAGAATAAACAAAATTTTCAACATTTTTTGCCATCCGCTCTCGAATTTTTTTTGGAAGGGCCAATAAATGGGGTTCAAAGGGAAGGTTCAGTTTTTTATAGTCGCCCCCCTTTAATCCTTTTGTGTCGGCATAGGCAACCATTTTAGACCACATCTCTTCGGTAAGCCCCACATCTTTTTGTTTAATGAAAGATCCTGTTTCGTCCAGAATGGCATTTCCGAAATCATTGACCTTGATGCCCCAGGAAATCATCTGCAAAGCCGTGGCTACATTGGCTTTAGTTGTGTGGGTTTTGGATGCAATTGCCCGGAGTTTGTCGGACTTGTTACCAGACGTTCCGTGCTGGGCACCTGATACCCCATAGGGAGACAGGGCTTCATGAATCTGGGTGGTGAGGTCCACGTCTATCCCGGTGCCGCTTTCTTCAATACCATGGGTAGTGCCGTTGTTTAATGCAATCCAGTCCGGAAAAATATCATGGGCATTGAGCCCCTGGATGAGAAATAATGCCTCTTGATCCGTGGAAAGGCCCAGGGTTCCTTTTATCTCTCCGACTTCTGTTTCAAGTCCTGCCCAATCCGGTACAAATGGATTCAGTTCGATGTTGGCCAGCAGGTTCAGATCGTCGGGCATATGGGAGGCATCGATGGCAATGGAGGTGATCCCGGCATCAAACAGGGATTCGATCTCGGCTTTTGCTGGCTCAATCTCTTCTGGTGTTTTTATGCCGAAGTGGTCCGCATGGATGGCCACTGGTATGGTAATTCCCAGTTCATTCATGATGGCATCGGTCTGGCGGGCCATATTCCACAAGCTCACCGGGCAGTATGCGTTGGTGCCGCCTTCCGATCGTGCAATTTCGATGATAATGGCTGCATTGGCTCTTTGTGCAGCAGCAAGGGTTCCTCTTAATACAAAGGAACTTCTGGCGTTTGCGGCAATGGTCATGCACTGACTTTTATTTAACATGGCCCGGTCAATATATTTCCCGCTGACAATGAGGGCTTTTGAGTTTGGAAATAGTTTTTTTATGTTTGGGGGTCTGCCATAGTCAAGGGCAGTTTCAAACTCAATTGAATATTTATTTGGAACGGGCATGTCTGTCTCCTAAAATGGTTTAATTGCATTGCAACCTTATGCGATGCTTCTATTTGCCATGAAAGGGGTCTAAAATCAAGAAATTTAAAATTAATGAATAGACATTCATTGTGTTTTTATATGAAAAAAAATGTATATTCATTTTTATTATAAAAACAAGACAATTCTAAGTCTATGTAAAAACAAGAAATTTAAACGGAAAAATTCTTTTTTGAGGGAAACTATTATGATCTTGACATTTGGTAAAATCTTTTGCTAAATAATGAATTAATATTCATTTGAGTTAGGAGAGGTAACATCGGTTTGCAAAAAAATAAATCGGAAAAATATCATAAAATACTCAATAGTGCCGGAGCCGTGTTCGCAGAATTCGGATTTCATAAGGCCACTATATCCCAGATTGCAGCAAAAGCCGGGGTCGCGGATGGTACATTGTATCTGTATTTTAAAAATAAGGATGATATCCTTTATCAATTTATCAATTTTAAAACACAGGATGTGTTTAAGAAAATGCATGCGGCGGTTGATACTGACCGGAATGCAGAAACAAAACTGAGAAATTTAATCAGATGTCATTTGCTGGCATTTCAAAATGATAAAAATATGGCTATTATTTTTCAGTCGGAAGTTCGGTATCTCCGGGATATCGAGTCTCAAATAAAGGACATCTCAAAAATGTATCTGGATCTGCTGTCAGATATTATCGAGCAGGGTCAGGTAGAAGGGGCCATGCGTCAGGATCTTTTTGTGGGACTTGTAAAACGATTTATTCTGGGGGCTGTGGAAGGGGTTATCTCTACCTGGGTTTCAGCCGAAGGTCGGTATGATTTGGTTGCCATGGCAGATCCCCTTGTGGATCTCTATCTAACAGGTGTCAGAGGGGAATAAATATCATACAGTATATAAATGGTAAAATTTTTTTGAACAAGGCTTTTTGCTTGACGGCAATGGTCATGTTTACTAAAGCTATTGAGTTTAAATTCATTTTGTAAAAAATATTGGGGGGTAAGTTGATATGTCATCCATCATTGGTCCGGCGAGTTATAAATTGTTCGGGTTGTTCCCGACCGCCATTCTTACGTTTATCTTGCCGATTATCGGTATCGGTTGTTTCGCCTACATTATGGCACGGAGAATTGCACCCCTTGTCAGGGCAGCACCGGATAACAGATTTGACAGGATAGACCAGCGTCTAAAAAATCTTCTGGTGATCTGGTTGGGTCAGTTCCGGCAGCCCAGATACATGTTGGCAGGGGTTCTGCACATCGTTATCTTTGTCGGTTTTTTGATTTTATCCATTCGATCCAGTTCCCTGGTGATTATCGGGCTCTCAGATGGGTTTGTGTTACCCGGATTTGGTGGATTGCTTGGGTCTGTGTACAATTTTATAAAAGATTATGCAGCCACCTTTGTATTGGTCGCTTGTATTATTGCTGCTATTCGGAGGGGAATCTATAAACCCAAACGGTATGCGGTTCCAGAAAAAATCGGTAAGGATCATACGGCAGAGGCTGTGTTTGTATTGGGTATTATCGCAACCCTGATGATATCTGAAAGTCTGTTTGAGGCCTCGGAACTTGCCTATGCTTTCCAGACAATGGGTGAGAAACATTTTTTAGCCCCTCTTTCTTTGGTCTGGATTTTCAAGGGTATGCTTTCGTCTGCTCCATTGGCATTTCTCCAGGGACTCCACATTTTCTCGTATTTTGTCCATGATTTGGCTTTTTTCTTTTTCCTTTGCTTTTTGCCCATGGGAAAACATTTCCATGTCATTACCTCGGTTTTTAATGTGTTTTTTATGAGGGTTAAAAAGGGGAATATTAAGCCGGTTCAACATGGAATTAAAGATGAAGACTTAGATAACCTGGAATCCTTTGGTGTTAAACGACTGGAAGATTTTACCTGGAAGCACATGCTGGATTTTTATTCCTGTGCCGATTGCGGTAGGTGTTCGGATCAATGTCCTGCCAATGCCGTTGGAAGGCCTTTATCTCCAAGGTTTATCACCATCAAGGCCAGGGACCTGATGTTTAAAAATTATCCCATGTCCGGTGAGATATACAAGAGCAAGCTGCTGGTGGAAGATATTTATACGGAAGATGAAATCTGGTCCTGCACCACCTGCGGGGCTTGTGAGGAAGAATGTCCCCTTGGGATTGAATATATCGATAAAATGGTGGATATGCGTCGGGGTATGGTGGATGAGGGTATGGTTCCCCAGTCACTGCAAAAACCCTTAAAGGCCCTTGAAAAACGCGGCAATCCCTATGGCAAGATGGAGAAAAAACGAGCAGAATGGGCCCAGGAAAAAGAATTTAAAGCCCATCATACCGTTAAGGATCTGGGAAAAGATAAGGCAGATACCCTGTTCTTTGTAGACAGTATTACCTCCTATGATGACAATATCCAGGAGATCGCCAGAAAAACCTCAATAATCCTTGAGAAAGCAGGCATTGATTTTGGAGTCCTGGGCAAGAAGGAAAAGGACAGTGGTAACGAGGTGGTTAGGTTTGGCGAGGAAATGCTGTACCAGACGCTGAAGGAACAAAATACAGAGGCGATTCTTGAATCAGGGGTTAAACAGATTGTAACAGCCGATCCCCATGCCTACAATGCCTTGAAAAATGATTATACCGGTCTTCCCCCTGTTCGGCATATCAGTCAGGTGGTGGCCGAAAAAATTGCTGCGGGAGAGTTGGAACTTAAAGACTGCCAGGATCCGGACCAGGTTTATGTCTACCATGATCCCTGTTACCTGGGACGGCACAACGGGGTCTATGAAGATCCGAGACTTGCACTTGATGCCATAAACGGATTGACCCGGGTGGAACTTGAAAAGAGCCGTGACCGATCATTTTGTTGTGGCGGTGGTGGACTCATGCTGTTTTACGAGCCGGAAGAAGATACAAGAATGGGTGTTTTGAGAGTGAACATGGCTGCCGAAGCCGGTGCAACGGTTATTGTAACCGCTTGTCCTTTCTGTCTGGTGAATATTCAGGATGCGATTAAGGTTGCAGGAAAAGAAGGGCAGATAGAGGCGGTTGATTTTACAGAACTCATAGAACAACATTTGAAATAGTGCAGAATTTAATATAAAAATTTTTTTAAAGGATTAAAGGAGACGATAATGGAAATTTTGGTATGCGTCAAGCGAGTCCCGGATACTGCCGAGAACGAATTTGAACTCAATGGAGCCGGCAATGATCTTGACCGGGATGATCTGGTTTATTCCGTGAATGAATGGGATAACTACGCAGTCGAAGAAGCGATTCAGATGGTTGACAATGCGGGCGGCAGCGTGACCGTCGTGACCGTTGGCGATGATGAGTCCGAAGAAGTTCTGCGCCGGGAAATGGCCATGGGAGCCAACAATGGGGTTCTGCTTTCCGATGATGCCTTTGAGGGATCTGATGGACAAGGGATCGCTACCATTTTAAAGACAGAAATTGAAAAAGGCAGTTATGATTTGATTCTTGTCGGTGCCCAGGCAGATGAAGGGGCAGGGCAGGTGGGTGGTATGGTTGCAGCCATGCTGGATTATCCCTATGCTTCTCTTGTCAACAAAATTGATGTGATTGATGATAAGAATATCAAGGTGGGACGGGAGATCGAAGGTGGTAACCAGGAAATGAATGAAATCATTCTTCCCTGTGTTCTTTCCATCCAGACGGGTATCAATGAGCCCCGGTACGTGGGAATTCGGGGTATCAGACAGGTTGCCAAAATAGAAATTCCAGTAAAGGGTGCAGCTGACCTGGGTCTTGATGCCAGCAGTGTGGGTGATGCAGGAGCTAAAACCCGTCGGGTAGATTATTTTGTGCCCGATACTGGGGATGGTGCTGAAATGCTCGAAGGCTCCACCGATGAGATTATTGGAAAATTGATTGAAAAGCTTAAAGCCAACGGAGGACTCTAATCATGACACAGATTTTCGCGTATATACCTTTTAAGAACGGACAGGCAGAAGATGTGGCCTTAGAGTACCCCGATGCTGCAAAAAAAATTGATTCAAGCGCAACACTTACCGCCATTGTGACAGGTTCCGGCTCCGATCTTGATTCCGTTGCCACTGAAATGGCCAAGATTTACGGGGAAGTGATCAAGGTGGATAATGAGGCCCTTGCATATCCCAATGCAGAGGTTGTCCGAAAAGCGTTGGTAAATATTCTTCCCGCCGATGCCATCGTGCTGGTGTCCCATGATACCTTTGGCATGGACCTGGCTCCTGGTCTTTCCGTAAAAATGGATGCGGCCTATGCGGCTGACATCGTTGATTTTGAAGGGCTCGAAGGAACCAGCCTTAAAATGATCCGCCAGGAATTGGGCGGTGCTGTCAGCACCCATGTGACCGCTGATATTTCAAGTGGTGCCGTTATCACGGTAAGACCTGGTGCTTTCGCCCCTGTGGACGGCGGTTCTGCCAGCGGAACCATTACGGATAAGTCGGCAGATGCAGGTGATCTTGCCAGCACCCGAACCTTTCTCGAAATCGTTGAGGCAGAAGCAGGAGATGTGGATATTACCAAGTCCGACGTGCTGGTTTCCATCGGTCGTGGGATTGAGGAGGAAGATAATATCGAAGTGGCCCAGGAATTGGCCACTGCCATGAAGGCGGTTGTTTCTTGCTCCAGACCCATTGTGGATGCCAAATGGCTTGAAAAATCTCGCCAGGTCGGCACCTCCGGTCAGAGATCGGAAGAGCACACGTCTGAACTCCAGTCACTCCGGAGAATCTC
>CAXHYW010000018.1:0-15945 GCA_964021475.1 uncultured Desulfobacteraceae bacterium
CCCAGGGCCCGGACCATGCCTACCGCCTGGGGCCCTCCTGCGTCCTGCCGGAATACGGTATTAAAGGATTTAAAGCGCTCTTCCAGGAAGGGATACGGGCAGTGAACGAAGAGGTGAGCCACCTTGCCGGCAGTGCCAGGATCTATACGGTTTTTCCTAAGGATGGGGACAAAGAACAAATTTTTAAAGATACACATGAACTGGCAGAAGCCATGGGCATTGACGAAAATATGAACCTGGACCTGATCTTTGATGACCACGAACATATCTTTGGCGCTCAAACCTCCTGGAAAAATGAAGCGCAGTGGACCTATATGAAACATCTGGGATTTCACCAGGAATATTTCGAGCAGGTGATGAGTTATACTGCCGGGGAGAACGCCGCAGGAACCCGGGCGAATCCCGAAGGGATCTTTGCCCTGGCGACCCCTGGAGACAAATCCTGAAACAGGCAGGATATTCCCTGTCTGATTTGAAGAAATTCTCAATAGACAGATCAGACAAAAATATTTGCCCGGATCAAATTTGTGCATATCTTATGGAGTATCCCAATGACCACCCACCCCCTAATGTTAAGGAGGAAAGCAGATGACAAATCGGATATCCGCAGCAGATGCCAGATCCAGAACAAGCGCAGGACTCTCCCTTCTGGTGTGCATCTATGACGATGACAAGTTTAACAGCCAGGCCCACCTTGAAGGCGCCATCCCCATGAGCGAATTTTTAAAGATGAAACCCGACCTTGCAAAGGATACGAACATCATCTTCTACTGAGGCTGAGTCAATGACAGCTCTGCGGCAGGTCTTGCCGTGCAATATATGGAAAAAGGCTACATCAACACACGGGTTCTGGACAAAGGAATCGGCGGCTGGAAAGCGGCTGGATTCAATCTTCTTTAACTTTTTTTAAACCTTTTTTTTACCATGAAGATCATGAAGGACACCTTTTTTCCCTTCATGATCTTCATCTGCTTCATGGTAAGTTTCTTAAGCAAACCGTCTGGCCGTACCCTGCTGATAAATTGGGTCCTGTACTCAAGAGCGGCTTATTTTTTAATCACCTTTAGGGTCTCTTTCAGAATTTCCAGAATATTGCGCCCGCTTTTTTTTGCAATCACCCGGGCATCCTCCACAACTTTTTCTGCATGGGCTGATAGAGTAGCCTCGTCGGGTAAAACCATACCGGAGTTTTCATATTTCCAGACAAGAAGCTTTTTGGCAAAGTTAGCCTCTTGTTTCCGGATAAATCCATTCTTTCCAAAAATAGCCATGGCCGATGTTTCTCCCTCATATCAATCGTATAAAAAAAGGCCTATTCCAGGGATTCTGCAACGGATACGGTGCGGTCACCCATCATATTAACGTAGCTTGCCAATTCATTGTCGTACCACCCGTATATGACGGCCTGGGTAACCTGGATACTGCCCACATGGTCTTTGATACTGTCCAAAATTTCCTTGTCAATGCCCCGCATATGTTCCAGGTTGATATTGATGGACCCGGTTCGGGTGTGGGTTTCATGACCTTCGATGACAGCGCCTGCCTTGGGGGTTCCAATAATATCAGAAGAAACATTCTGTTTGTTGGTAAACACCAGATAGCCGTTGGAATTCTGCTCTGCCGCGGCTTTGAAGATATCATTGATCATATCCCTACGAATGGGCTTTTCATTGAGTGCTTCCTGGAAATTCATTACCAGGATGATCAATGATCCGGTGGAAATGGGGATTCGAACAGATTCCGCCATAAATCCGATGGTGGCCATTTCTGGAATCACCAATTGCAATGCCTTGGCAGCCCCGGTGGTGGTCAGGATGATATTGTTCTGGATGGACCGATTCTTTCTAAGATCGGTGGCCCCTGTCTTGGGCAGGCGATCCAACACCTGCTGGGACCCTGTGGCGGCATGGATAGTGGCCATGGAAGCGGACAATACCCGTTCTATACCAAAGGCATCCAGCAACGGCTTGACCATATGGGAAAGACAGGTGGTGGTGCAGGAGGCATTGGAAACAAGGGTATGGCGAATCGGGTCATAGTCCCTGTCATTTACTCCCATGACCGTTGTCACGGCATCATCGGGCATGACGGCACCTTGTTTGAGCTTAAAGGGAGCCGAGGCGATCACCTTTTGGGCACCGGCCTCAAGATGCCCCCTAAGAGCACCTTTGGGATCATCGGCACCCAGATTTGGATCCAGGAACTGGCCCGTGGTGTCCACGACAATATTTACCCCATGCGCTGCCCATTCAATATTTTTGGGATTTCTGTGATTCGTTAAAATTTTAACATCAACACCGTTCACCTTCAGGGTGGACCCCTTGGCATCCACATCGGTGATAACCGGTTTCCCCTGGTATCCGTGGAGATATGCCTCCAGGCGGCCATAGGTGGAGTCCCGTTCAATATAGTGGACGATATCTGCCATGGAAGTGCCCACTTCCCGGCCCACATTGATCACAATCTGGTTAAAATATTTCCTGCCCACATGGTGCCACAGGGACAGCTTGCCAATTCTCCCAAGCCCGTTAATACCCAGGACCATTGATTCATTTGTATTCATATTTTTTTGTATTCCTTTTTAAATTAAATTAACCTTGATCTCACCTTGATACACAGACCCCTTATATCCGTTGATACTGATAAAATCTCCCACCTTCATTTTCACCCCATTCAGGGTACACTCTTTTTCCTTTTCATTGCACACCAGATTTTCACATCCCACCACACAGGTTTTTCTCAAATTATAGGCCACCACGGCCGCATGGGAGGTCAACCCCCCCTTGGCCGTTAGTATCCCATCCGATGCATCTATTTCCAGAATATCATCGGGCACGGTGTCGTTCCTCACCAGAATCAAATTGGCGTCCGGGTCCTGGCGGCGGAACCCGTCTATCTCCTCCAGGGTAAATACGACCCGACCGCTCATGGCGCCGCCAGAAACGCCAATGCCCTGGCCCAGATAAAGGGCGGATAGCTCCATGTCATTGGCCTCAAACCCCACCATTTTTTTCCGGTCCCGCAGGGAAAGGTCCCTGGCCTGGAGGATGAACAAATCCTTTTTTTCCGGCCCCTCAAAGGTAAATTCAATCTCCTGGGGGTTCCACCCCTCTTCATAGATCAACTGCTGGACAATACAGACAAGCTGCTTGTAAATTTCGGGAAACTTGGTTTCCAGGCTCATTTTAGACTCCCTGTCCTCAAGCTCCTTCTGTATTTCCGATATGGGAAGGGTTTTAACCAGACCCGACACCACATCCTCTCCTTGATTTCCAATGGTAAAATCCCCCCAGAGCCGAATCGTATCCCCGGGTAATTTTGGGCTGTGGCTGAACACCACCCCGGACCCGGATTGCCGGGACTGATTGCCAAAGACCATTTTCTGAACTGTCACAGCCGTACCCCAATCATCGGAGATGCCCATGATCTGCCGATAATCCTTTGCCCGTTTGGAATTCCAGGAAGAAAAAACCTTGTGAATGGCCAGAAAGAGTTGTTCCATGGGGGATTCAATCAGGTCCACCCCGGAATCCACCAACAATTGCTTATAGCCCAGGGCCACCTCGCGCATCTGGTCTCCGGTAAAATACCGTTTAAAAGAGATGCCGTGACGTTCCTTGAAGCCACTGATCACCTGATCAAAGGCATCCCGCTGGATATCAAAGGTCATGCCGTAGGCCTGGAGAAACCGTCTATAAGAATCCCATGCAAACCAGGGATTGCCTGTTTTTAAGGCAATACTGGCCGCAATTTTTTCATTGATCCCCACATTTAAAAAAGAATCCAGCATCCCGGGTTGCGAAATGGAGGAACCGCTTCGAACCGACAGGAGCAAGGGGTTTTCCAGATCCCCAAACGACGCATGGGTTGTTTGTTCCAGCCGAGCCAACATGGTGGTCACATGCTGTTTGAAATTCTGGGCAGCAGGGGTATACTTGTTGATCAGATCCAGGCACTTGAACACCTCGGTGGTGATGATAAACCCATTGGGAATCTCAATCCCCAGATGCTTAAGCCGGATCAGATTCCACCCCTTGTTACCCAGATAGATGATGTTATTGGAGATGGGGTCTTCATCATCAATATTGGTAACCGAACATTTTGGGTCATAATTGAGCAGTGCGGAAAGTTCATCCTGGGAAAGTTTTTCAGACTGCCGGAACAAGGTGTGCAGGATCCGGTTTAAAAAAACGTCCAATTGCTGGAGTCCCAGGGAAGTGGCAATCCGATCCCTGAAAAAAATATCGGCCAGCCGCTGGTCCAGCTTTTCAGCCATCTTGGCATCCAAATCCGCCCCATTCTCCCCATGGCCCCCGGGCATGTATTTGGTAAGAATCTGGTCTTTTCCTATCCGGGATTCCATGTGGACCAGGTTTCTGGAATGGATGGTATTAAAGTTGTCAGAAACCGCGTCGGCCACGGCCCGAATAAACCCTTTAAAGATATCCAGGTACTGGGTAAAGGAACAGGTGGTGATATTCACACTATACTTTAAAAACTCCAGCTGGGTATCCAATTTGCTGGACACAATGCCCTCCAGACTCAGGGCTTTGCGAAGCAGCATCAAAATACTGAAAATTTTGACAAAGGTGGGCTTGGTGATCAGACGCAGGTCAATCCCGTTAACCAGATCTTCAAACAAGACGTTGACAATGCTCTCAATTCGAAGGGTCAGCCCCAGGGCATCAAATTTTGCCTCATTATAACTGCCGTACATGGAGGGGATATCCACGGCAAAATGCCGTTTGTGATAAATGGCTTCATTGACCGCATAGGTTTTATCCGAAAGGATGATCTCCTTGAGCTGGAGCATATAATTTAACAAAAATTCAATCCGGGTTTCCAGATCCGGTTCTTCAAGGGCTGCAATAAGGCGCTGGGGATCGGGCAGATCCTGGGTCCTGAAACCCTTGAGATATTCTTTTAGATCCAGGTTGCTGATTCCGTATTTTTCATTGAGCAGCCGGTAAAACCGAAACATGAGTTTGACCCGGGACCGATCCAGGTCCGTTACCCCATCCACCTGGTTAACAAGCTTATCCAGGGCATCCTGTTTGACCATCAGATACTCTTCCGGTCGAACCAGTTTTTTGGACTCAAGAAACAATAAAATTTTGCAAGGGCCCTCAATAAACCGCCCGGTGGGGCTGATATCCCCATAGATAGACGGAGGAACAAAGGGTTGAAGCGGTGTTTTATCCCGGGTCTTCCAGAAAACCATGACCTGCTCAATAAACTCCACAATCCGGCTGGAGCTTTCCACATGGCATTGTTTTCTTAAAAAATGAACCAAGCGATCCCGTCTGTGGCAGGATTCATCCAACTGGGTGGAAATATCCCTTAACTCTCCTTCGGCACCGATTTCATTAAAAAAGGCTGGCAAAAGCCTTGCCAATTGCTTGACCAGATTAAACACCGGGCCAATGTCTGAATTTAGAAATTGGGTGATATCTCTGGGAAACAGGTCGGTGTCCCGGATAAACACCCCGCCGATGGACAGGGAAACGATCAAGGCGGACAAAAGACGCTTTGATTTTTTGGGCTGCTGGCCAATAAGGCTTAAAAACACCCGGATGTTTTTCACATGGGCATTGTTTCCCTGGATCTGCCAATCTTCCCCAGTTCCCCGTATCATGGGGAACTGAAATCCGTGGTCCACCGCATTGTCAATAAAATGATTGATCAATTCAATTTCATCGGTTTTATATACCGCATCGCCGATCTTATGGATACACTCCAGCACCGTGCCAGGGTACCGCCCCTTGTGCTCTTTGAGCAGGGAAAAGGTCTGGTCCACAATCCGGATATCCTTTTTAAAATCCCGGTCCCCGATCAACCGGATAAGGGTTCTGTGGATCTCCCCCAGTGCCTCCCTATGGATTCTGGCAAGCCCGGGGGCATGGATAATATAAAAAAGAAAGGTGAGCTTAAAGTACTTTCCATAGGTCTTGCCCTGGGAGTGGTCCATAATCTGGCGGGGGACCTCCTTGAATCGTTTGACAAAATCCCTGAAACCGGTCAGCTGGATGAGCATAGCTGTTGTCTCAGGATTGCCCATATCCCGGGTCTTTACAAGCGTCTTAAGCTGATCCTGCCAGAGGATCAGCCGGGAATGGGAAATCGTGTCCAGGCTTTGAATGAGACCGTCATTGATTCGCCATTCATCAATATTTTCCCGCATCCATTCCACCGGGTCATCCTGGGTCAGCCAATAGGCAAAGGATGCCTCGTAAAACTTAACTAACAGACGGTTCAACGCCAAGAAAAGTATCGGCTCACTACCTGATTTCAAGTTTTCTCCCAAATTTTCCAGTAGCACCTGGGCCAGCCGGTCCGGTTGATAATAGGAACAAACAAAAGTGTAAAAATCCCGGCCCTCATAGGCATAAATCCGGGTTATTTCCTTTTCCATCACCGGAAAAAATCGGGCCACCTCATTGCCGGATTCCTTGGCAATGTGGTGGAGCACCAGCATCAGGTTATCGACAGCTGCCTCCCTGATATCCTTTTCCGGCCGGGATTCAAAGGCGGTAATAAAAATATCGGCAAAAAGTGCCAGGGCTTTTGACCCTTCTGGATGGGGCTTGTAAAGATAAAAATAGTGGAGGGTAAAATGCCGTGCCTCACTGACAATAAACCCCCAATTCCGGTAGGGGTGAGACAACTCTTTTAAGAAGATCTCCAATCGGGTTAAAATCCCCACATATCCATCAAAAATATCCAGAAGCAATTGATATTTTTCATCAATGGTCACATCGGCTCTGGTACCGGAAAGGTTAACTTCAAGGGCTTTTGATTTCACAGCTATCCTTATTGTTTATGATCGCAACGTTTAACTTTGAACGCAGTGTATCATTTTTTCCTTTTTTTTCAACGGACTTTATGGAAAATCACCTCTTCAATTGATGTGTCTTTTTTTATTGTTTCATGCTATCGTTCCCGGCAAGATTTTCTACCCAATAAATGGAACAACATCTGGAGCTGGGCTATTGTCATGCCCCTCCCCCATGCACAAATGATGAGGATGACCCATGGTTTCTATGCTGGCTGACCTGAAAATAAGACCCAAACTGATTATCTTATTTGTTCTGACCGGAATTTTACCCCTCTTAATTGCCGGATATTACGGCAGTCAACTGGCCACCAATGCCTTGATGGAACAATCTTTTAATCAACTGACAACGGTTCAGACCATCCGGATCGGCCAGGTGGAATCGGTTTTCAGCCAAAGGTCCATCGAACTTAAAATGCTTGCCGGAAGCGATCAAGTCCTTGAATTCAGTCAAAAACTCATTGAATACCAGGCCATGCGGGCCCGTACCCATATTTTTGAAACAAAGAACTATCGCAAGCTTGAAAGAACCTATGCCGATACCCTGAAACGGTTTGTCGCCTCCTATGGCTGCCAGGATCTCAAAATCATTGAAGCTTCCAGCGGCATGATTCTGTTTTCCAATGAAAACTTCCAAAACACAGGACACAGTCTTACCCAGGGCAGCTATGCCGGGAGCAGCCTTGCCCTTGCCTGGGAAAAAATTAAGGAGACCGGGGAGGGGGTGATCATCGATTTTGAACCCTATCAACCGGCCAAGGGAATGGAAACCGCCTTTTTCGGGCAGCCAGTCAAAGACCAAAATGGTAAGCTGGTCGCCGCCGTTATCATCCAGTTAACCCCGGACTTTATCAGCCGCATCATAGAATCCCGAAAAGGCATGGGCAAAACAGGAGAGTCCTATCTGCTTAGCTGGGAACCTTCCAAAGAACGGTTTGAGCTAAGAAGCGATCTTCAAACCATGGGAAACGGCAAGTATGTGATTGGGTTCAGCCTGGAAAAGAGCCTTGATTATTGGCAAGATGCCGTAAAAAAAGGCCGTGAAGGCGGCAGGGACATTTACATTGACAGTGCGGGAAAACCGGTGCTGGTCGCATATGATAAGTTGGAAATAGCGGGGATGAACTGGTTTTTAATTTCAAAGGTGGACCAGTATGAGGTGGAAGCGCCAGTCCGGGAAATCCTTATTAACACCCTGGGTATTTCCGCAATATTGATTACCCTCATCGGAATCGGCGTCTTTTTTCTATCCCGAAACATCTCCCGGCCCATTATCGAGGATGTAAAATTTGCCCAGGCCGTTGCCAAGGGAGATTTTACCAGAACACTGACCCTGAACCAGCGGGATGAACTAGGCAAGCTTGCCTGGGCATTGAACCACATGGCCAAAACCCTCCACGATCAAGACTGGCTTAAAAAAGGGAAAGAAGGCCTGGACGATGCCCTGAGGGGAGAACTAAATGAACGACAATTGGGACGACGATTTGTTTCCTTTCTCACCCAGCATTTGGGTGCAAGCCTGGGCGCCTTGTATCGTCTTGATAACGGCCAGTTAAAACTCTATGCCAGTCATGCCTTTTCAGACCGGAAGGGTAATTTCAACACCATTAAAATGGGGGAGGGCATGGTGGGCCAGGCAGCCCTGGAACTAAAAACCATTATCTTCAACGATGTGGTGGAGGATGTTCCAAAGATTCATTACGGGGTCGGCCAGAAACCGGCCGCCTCCTATATTATTGTCCCCCTGGCATTTGAAAAGGAACTGATCGGAGTGCTTTTGCTGGGATCTCTCACCCGGTTCACCGATCTTGAGAAACAATTCATTGAACAAAACATCAAGAACGCCGCCGTTTTAATGAACACGGCAAAATCCCGGAGAACCATTAAACGCCTGTTGGACGAAGCCCAGGAACACCAACAGGAGTTGCTGGCCAAAAACGATATCCTGGAAGAACAGACCCAAACCTTAAAATTATCCGAAGTGGAACTTAAGTCACAACAAGAAGAACTTCGGGTCACCAATGAGGAATTGGAAGAGCAGGCCCGGGCACTCAAAGAATCTGAGACAGAACTCCAGGCACAGCAGGAAGAACTTCGGGTCACCAATGAAGAGCTGGAAGAACAGACCCGGAACCTGGAAGAACAGAAATCTTCCATCGAAAAAAAGAATGTCTCGCTTGTGGATGCCCAGGAAGATATCCAGAACAAGGCCCAGGAGCTTGAAATCGCCAGCAAGTATAAATCTGAATTTCTGGCAAACATGTCCCATGAACTTCGAACCCCTTTGAACAGTATATTAATCCTGTCCCAGCTTTTGGCGGCCAATAAAAAACAGAACCTGACCGAAAAACAGATAGAATCTGCATCTGCCATCCATTCCAGCGGAGAAGACCTGCTCACCCTGATCAATGAAATTTTAGACCTGTCAAAGGTGGAGGCCGGAAAGATAGAACTGGTACCGGAAAATGTGGAAATTGTCCAAATAGAGAATGATCTGAACCGGATGTTCACGGACCTTGCCCGGGAAAAGGGAATTGGTTTTAGCATCCAGGCAACGCCCGGCATGATCAAGACCATTTACACAGACCCCTTGCGGCTCCAGCAGATATTACGCAATCTTCTGACCAACGCCTTTAAATTTACCAAACAGGGCGAAGTGAGTCTTACCATAACAAGACCCTCAGAAAAGATTCTGAAAGGCAGCACCTTATCCCCGGAAACATCGGTTGCCCTATCCGTTAAGGATGAGGGCATCGGAATTCCCAAGGAACAGCAGGCGGTCATTTTTGAAGCCTTTCAACAGGCCGACGGCAGCACCTCCAGAAAATATGGGGGTACCGGCCTAGGGCTTTCCATTTCAAGGGAATTGGCCAAATTGCTGGGGGGATTTATCCATCTTACAAGTGAAAAGGACAAAGGCAGCACCTTTACTATTGTAATACCGGAATACCATTCACACGCCTCGGCAAAAACATCCGATTCAAAAACTGGGTCCCCTGGCAATTGCCCTGAAGGCACCCCGGCTCAAAAGAATCCGATCGAAAACAAAGCCCGTCCCCACAACAAACTTACCGACCCAGGTCAGGTTTCAGGATCGGATCCCCTGGACCATAAAACATCTGTCCGGGATGACAGAAAAATCTTGTCCCCGGGAGACAAAAGTCTTTTAATCATCGAGGATGACCCCATCTCCGCCAAAATCATGCGGGACTTTGCCCGGGAACGGGGATTTAAATGCATCATTGCCCATGATGGCGAAACCGGACTCCATTTTGCCGATTACCATAAACCCAGCGCCATCATACTGGATATCGGGTTGCCGGGCATTGACGGGTGGACCGTTCTGGAACGGCTTAAAAGCGACACTAGCCTGCGCCATATTCCCGTCCATTTCATGTCTGCGGCCGATATTTCTCTGGATGCCATGCGCATGGGGGCTTTGGGGTTTTTAACCAAACCTATTACCCTGGAAAAGGTGGAAGAAACCTTTTCCAAAATTGAAAATATTATCGCCCACCCGGTGAGAAAACTGCTGGTGGTGGAGGATGATTCCCTCCAGCGCCAGAGTATCAAGGAATTAATCGGCAACGGGGATGTGGAAACCCTCATGGTCTCCACAGGTGTCCAGGCCTATGAAGCGCTTACCTGCGATCACTATGACTGCATGATACTGGATCTTGGCCTGGAAGATATGTCCGGATTCGAACTTTTGGAAAAAATCCGTGACCACAAGACCTGTTCCAAAATCCCTGTCATTGTTTATACGGGCCGCGACCTGACCCTGGATGAAGACAAAAAACTGAGAAAATACACGGAAAGTATTATCATCAAAGGGGTCAAATCACCGGAACGCCTGTTGGAAGAGTCGGCCCTTTTCCTCCACCGGGTGGAAGCCGACCTGCCCCGGGAAAAACAAAAAATTCTAAAGATGGTCCATGACAAGGGGGCCGTGTTGAGCGAAAAAACCGTCCTTCTCGTTGACGACGACATGAGAAATGTGTTTGCTCTCTCCTCTGTGCTCGAAGAAAAAAACATGACGATCATCGTTGCACGGGACGGGGTTGAAGGGGTTAAAAAGACAAATGAGCATAAAGAGATTGATATTATTCTAATGGATATCATGATGCCCAAGATGGACGGTTATGAAGCCATTCATGAAATACGAAAAACCAAAAAAGATTTACCCATCATCGCGCTCACAGCCAAGGCCATGAGAGGGGACCGTAATAAATGTATTGAAGCCGGGGCCAATGACTACCTTGCAAAACCCGTGGATCCCGACAAACTTATCTCCATGCTCAGGGTATGGTTATACGCATGAACTTAAATTCCAAAAAAGAAAGCCTCCAAAATGAAAGCCTCCAAAATGAAGCCCTGGAAATCCAGATGCTGCTGGAAGCGATCCACCAGAAATATGGGTATAATTTCAAAGACTATGCAAAAGCCCACACCAAAAGACGGCTGAGGCACCGGCTAAACATAAGCCATCTGAACAATTATGCCGAAATGATGCACAAGGTGATCCATGATGAGGAATATTTTAATACCCTGCTGCTGGATTTGTCCATCAATGTTACGGAAATGTTCAGGGACCCCGGGGTTTATAAAAAAATACGCCAGGATCTGATTCCCCGGTTAAAAACCTATTCCTTTATCAAGGTATGGCATGCGGGTTGCTCCGCCGGTCAGGAAGTTTATTCCATGTCCATCCTCCTGGAAGAGGAGGGCATGAAGGATCGGTCACAACTCTATGCCACGGATTTTAACGAACTCATCCTTGAAAAAGCCAAGATGGGCATTTATCCCCTTGAGGTGATGAAGACCTATACCGGCAATTATCAGAAATCCGGGGGGAAAAAGGATTTCTCCGATTATTATGCCGCCGATTATGACAATGTCATTCTCCGGCAGTCCCTGAAGAAAAAAGTTTTATTTTCACCCCACAACCTGGTCACCGACGGAGTGTTCGGAGAAATGAACCTGATCTTCTGCAGAAACGTGCTGATTTATTTTAACCGAGATCTGCAAAACCGGGTGTTAAAATTATTTTATGACAGCCTCTGCCCCGGTGGTTATTTGTGTCTGGGGTCCAAGGAGAATCTCAAATTCACGGACGTGGAAGATCAATTTGAACCCATTGCCCATCGGGAAAAAATCTACCGAAAGAAACGGCTTCCATGAGCAACACACACACACACACCAAATATGAGGCCATTGTCATGGGCGTCTCCGCAGGAGGCCTTGCCGCCCTCACTGCCATACTGCCCCATCTTTCGGACAAGATTGGCCTGCCAGTCCTCATAGTTCAGCATATAAGCCCGGATTCCGATGATTTCCTGGCGACCCATTTTAATCGAATTTGTTCCCTTTCGGTTAAAGAGGCCGAAGACAAGGAAACACTTGTAAACGGCACCATCTATTTTGCCCCGGCAAATTATCACCTGATGGTGGAACAGGATAAAACCATTGCCCTGTCCACGGCAGAACCGGTGCAATATTCAAGGCCCGCCATTGATGTATTATTTGAAACAGCAGCCGATGCCTATATGGACAAACTAATCGGCATCATTCTCACGGGATCCAATTGTGACGGAACAAATGGTATCCTTCGGATCAAACAACTCAAAGGCCTTGCCATAGCCCAATCTCCGGAATCCTCCGAGGTGGATATCATGCCTTTATCTGCCATAAATCAGGCAAAAATCGATAAAATACTTGATTTGAATGAGATTGCACCGTATATCAACTTGATAATGGTGAAGGAAACTTAAATGAGAGCAATATCGATTCTGATTGTTGATGACCGTCCGGAAAACCTTCTGGCCCTCGAGCAGGTACTGGAGTCTCCGACATTACATATTGTCAGGGCCAACTCGGGGCATGAAGCCCTTGAACGAACCCTGGACCACGAATTTGCTCTGATTCTTCTGGACGTCCAGATGCCGATCATGGATGGATATGAGACGGCTTCCCTGCTCAGGGGAAACAAAAAAACCAAAAATATTCCCATTATATTTGTCACCGCCGCCACCAAAGAAAGCTCCCAGATCTTTCTGGGATATGGATCAGGGGCGGTGGATTATCTATTCAAACCCCTGGAACCCGGTGTGTTGCAAAGCAAGGTAAAAATTTTTCTGGAACTTTACCGCCAACGAAGGCTTTTGGAAGAAAAAACCAAGGAACTGGATGCAAAAGTATTGGAATTGGAAACCCTTCAGTACAAACTGGAAGCCTCCAATGAAAAATTGCGCCAGCTTTCTTCTTTGGATGGCCTCACCGACATCCCCAACAGACGATTCTTTGATGAAACAATGGCCCGGGAATGGCAACGGGGAATCCGAAACCAAAAACCCTTGTCCTTGATCCTTGCGGACATTGATCATTTTAAGGCATTCAACGATGCTTACGGCCATGTGGTTGGAGATGACTGCCTCAAACGCGTGGCCAAGGCCCTTGGGGAAAGCATTCTCCGGGAGGTGGACACCATTGCTAGATACGGAGGGGAAGAGTTTGCCGCCATCCTGCCGGAAACCGATGAAGCCGGTGGGGTGATGATTATCGAACGGATGCTGGAAAACATCGAAAACCTTAAGATCCCCCATGTTGCCTCCCCTACTGCCGACCATATCACGGTCAGTTTCGGCCTGAGCACCATGGTGCCCGATCCAGACATTAACCCCACCCAGCTCATTGAATCTTCGGACAAAGCCCTGTACCTTGCCAAGAATTCAGGCAGGAACACCTATACCATCAGTTGAATTTGCTGTTAACCCCCCTTCCTTGCCACTCCCTCAAACTATGTATACCCTTGTTCTTTGTGTTTCTGTGCTATGGCGGCAGCCAAATCATCCAATTGGCTGAACACATCCCGGGTTGGGACACCTTTACAAAGGACGGGATCTATGACCTCTACCTTGAGATTGGGAATCATTCCCGCAAGGACATCCACGGTCTTGCCGCCCCATCCATAAGAGCCGACAACAGACAAAAATTTTGTGTTGGGCCGAAGGGCGTTTGCCAGAAATGCAGCATAGGCTGCATATGGGTGGGGGCCGGCCAGAATGGTGGGGGTTCAGGATATATCTAATGTATAAGACTACTCACTGTGGGTTCAGGATTTCATGAACTGAAACATTTTATTCAAAGGAATCAAAGCCTTTTTAATAGTATCCGGATCCACGAAAACTTCATTGCCAGGGGTATCAAACACCTCTGATAGTCTTTTAAGGTCATTGAGCTGCATCCATGGGCATCTTGCGCAGCTTCGACAGATGGCGCTTTCACTGGAGGTGGGAGCAATGATCAATTCCTTGTCAGGAACGGCCTGCTGCATTTTAAAAAAAATCCCTTTATCCGTCGCCACGATGAACCGTTTCTTATTTGAAGTCCGGCAGGCATTGATGATCTGGGAGGTGGACCCCACAAAATCAGCCAGATCTATTACCGGTTCCGGAGATTCTGGATGGACAAGGATCACAACATCCGGGTTTGCCTTTTTCAAACCCATGAGTTCTTCGTATTTGAATTCATCATGGACCACACAATTACCCTGCCAGGAGATCATATCCGCGCCGGTTTCCCTCTGAACATACCTTCCTAAATGGTGATCCGGTGCCCAGATAATTTTCTTGCCTTCCTCAGCCAGATAACCGACCACCTTGACAGCAATACTGGATGTAACCACCCAGTCGGACCGAGCCTTGACAGCAGCCGAGGTGTTTGCATACACCACCACTGAACGGTCAGGGTAGGTATTACAAAATTTCGTGAACTCTTTTTCAGGACAGCTGATATCAAGGGAGCAGGTGGCTTCAAGGGTCGGCATTAACACCCGCTTGTCAGGGGTGAGGATTTTGGCGCTTTCCCCCATGAATTTAACGCCTGCGACAACCACAGTGTCGGCCTTATGGTCTCTTCCGAATCGCGCCATTTCAAGTGAATCCCCCACAAAACCACCAGTTGCCTCAGCCAGAGACTGTACCTCGTTGTCCGTGTAATAATGGGCAATCAAGACGGCATTCTCTTTGATTAGCCGTTGTTTGATCTTATTTCGATATTCTTCCTTTTCTTCTGTGCTTATAAACCCTGGTAGTTCAGGGAAGGGTAAATTTTGCGGTAACTGTCCGGGTATTATATTCATCTTTCTGTCCTAACTGTCCTAAAAATAAATTGATTTTATTTCTGCAAGAGGCTCCTAATACAAGTGTTTTCGAACTGTCGTTTTATTAAATGAGTAAGCGTCTTCACGTCTGTTGCAATGCCTGACTGATGTCAGTAATAATGTCATCGATATGTTCGATTCCAATAGACAACCGGATTAATTCTGGATAGATCCCTCCTGCCCGGAGCATCTTTTCGTCAAGCTGGCTGTGGGTTGTGCTGGCCGGATGTATCGCAAGACTTTTTGCCTCACCGACATTGGCCACATGGCTGAAAAGTTTAAGACTGTTGATAAATTTTTCAGCTGCCTTCTTACCACCCTCTATACCAAACACGACCATACCGCCGAAACCGTTTACCAGGTTTTTTTCAGCAATATGACTGTTTTCATTGCCGTCTTTTAGACCTGGGTATTTTACCCACTCAACTTTTTTATGCTGATTTAAAAATTCTGTAGTTTTCATTGCATTTTCAGAATGGCACGGCATTCTTAAGTGAAGGGTTTCAATTCCCTGTAAAAACATCCAGGCATTATCCGGAGAAATAGCCGCACCAAGATTTCTTAACGGTACCAGCCGCATTCGGACAGCAAATGCGATGGAGTTCAACTCACCTAGATCATGAGCATATCTAAGTCCATGGTAGCTCGGGTCTGGTTCGTTGAACAAGTCAAATTTCGGTTCTTTCCAGTCGAAATTCCCCGAATCCACAACCACGCCGCCAATTCCGGAACCATGCCCCCCCAGCCATTTAGTCAAACTGTGCACAACAATGTCAGCTCCATGTTCAATGGGCCTGAGCAAAAACGGTGTTGTAAATGTGGAATCAACGATCAGCGGGACATTGTTTTCGTGAGCGATTCGGGCATATTCATCAATATCAGATACCTCCAATATGGGATTTCCGAGATCGGAAGAGCACACGTCTGAACTCCAGTCACTCCGGAGAATCTC
>CAXHYW010000019.1:0-15931 GCA_964021475.1 uncultured Desulfobacteraceae bacterium
CCCTGCCCCCTTTTTCCCGGACAAAATGTCCAGCAAAAACGGCTGGTGACTGGTTTTAAACAAGGGCAGCCCATCATATTGACGGGTGATATCGATTTGGCGAGTTTTTTCTTTTAAACCTGTTTTTTCTCGTTGGCTGACCTCTGGTTGACCGACTTTTTCACCTTCAGGACTCCGGGTGAGCACAATAGCGTGGGCACGAGGTTTTGACATGGCCGGTGTTTCCCGCAGTCTTCCCGCTGGCAGCACCCGGTTATTCCCCAGAGGCCGGTCATGGTCAAACAAAAGAAGATTCAAGTCTCTTTCCAGCCCCAGATGGGCAAACCCATCATCCAGAACAATCACATCGATATTCAAGCGCTCAAGTGCCAGTTTTCCGGCAAGATACCGATCCTTTCCCACCACAACCGGAAAGCTTTTCCGCCGGGCCATCATATGGGGTTCATCTCCGGCAGCCAGGGCATCCAAAAAGATAGTCTCCCCATCACCGACCACCCCGGCATCTGCCCCAAGATTGCCTTGATATCCACGGCTGATGACAACGGGTCGTCTTCCCATTTTCATGAGCAGCTCGGCAATATAAATGGCCATGGGGGTCTTGCCCACCCCACCTGCCATGATATTACCGATGGAAATAACAAAACAGGGCAGCCGTTTGGATTTTAACCGACCGGTCCGGTACAATTTGAGCCGAAGGATAGAAGCACTCTGATAAAGATGAGAGGCTGTCACCAGAAAATGCTCAAAGGAAAAAATTTTGGGATCATACTCCCGGTCCGAAATCCGGGTGATTTTTTTTTCCAGCAGGGTAAGAAAAGATTCAGACAAAATGAAGATCCTCCATCTTTTTGAGGGTACGGAGAACGGCTCCCGTATTTTCAGAAAATACTTGAAAACTTGCTGCCCCTATCTGTTTTGCCAAAGCATCATTTCCCAGCACCGCTTCCAGATGCGTGTGTATCTGGAAAACGGACTCAACCTGCAACCCCCCATTGGCATCCACCAGTAGATCTGAGACCTCTAAAAAATCCGTCATGTGGGGACCCAGCAAAATGGGTTTGGCAAACAAGGCAGGTTCAAGGGGGTTATGCCCCCCCAGGGGTACCAAAGAGCCTCCGATGAATGCGACATCACAAATGGCATAGGCCGTGGCCAACACTCCCATTGAATCAATCAATATAATATCCGGATCTCCAGGGGCCAGCGTTAATTGCGAAAATAGAACCGGTTTATGAAAGGAAGACGCTATCTGGCCCATGAGTTTTTCACTTCGCTTGGGATCCCGGGGTGCCAGGATCAGTTTCAGGTTCGGATAGTTTTTTTTCACCGAGGCAAAGGCTTCCAAAAGAATTGTTTCCTCTCCTTCATGGGTACTTCCAGCAATAAAGACCAGGTCCTGGTCCCGGATGCCGAACCGGGCTTTTAAGCTTAACACTGCCGATTCGTCCAAATGAATCAATGGCTGGTCAAACTTTATATTTCCCATGACCGATAAATGTGACTCCAGCACACCCATCAGTTTAAATCGTTGTGCATCCAGAGGCGTTTGGGCCATGATATGGGACAGGTTAGAAAAAAACAGGGGACAAAACCCTTTCAGCTTCAAATATCCGTTAAGGGACCCCTTGGAAATTCTTGCATTGATCAATACCACCGGAATCTTTTTGCGCTTCATATGGTGAAGGAACCCGGGCCAGCAATCGGTCTCAATAAGACAGACAAGGTCTGGCTCAACCAGCCGGCAAACCCTTAAAACAGACACCCAGAAGTCAAAGGGGAAATACCCAAGTGTTACGGGCACCCCATTGTCAGTGCTGAACAACTGCCGGGCGGTTTCAAAACCAGTTTTCGTGGATGCCGTAAAAACAATCTGGGCTCCGGGTATTTTTTTCTTCAAGGCTTGGACAAAAGGAAGGGCCGACCGAACTTCTCCCACGGACAAGGCATGGACCCAGATTCGGAATGAGCCTGGTTTTTTTTCCTCAAACCCGGTGCATATTCCTATACGCTGGAGAAGATTGGCCCGTCTTTTTTCCGACAACAGATAGACCAATGGCAAAACAGGTAATGCCAGAAAAAAAACCAGGGTCAACAAAATGTGATAAATCAATATCATGGAGTTCTTAGCCTTTGTTCTATTCCGAATTAATCAAATAGATGGACCCCAGGCACAGAAAAACCAGGTTGACCACCCAGGCCGCAATGACAGGCGGAAAAATCCCTGCATACCCCATGGACAGGCAAAATCCGTATATCATCCAGTACAAAAAGCAGATGACCACCCCAATGGCAATACCCAGGGGCATATTCTGTTTAACAAAGGAGCGCATCCCTGTGGCCGCACCGGTCAGGGCCATGATAATGCAGATAAAGGGAAATGCCAGTTTCCCGTTCATATCCACCCGGTAGGTGGTGGGGTCGTATCCTTCGGACTCCACCTTTTCCACATAGGACTTGAGTTCAAAAAAACTCATTTCATCGGTTTTTTTGGCCACTCCTCCCAGATCCTTGGGCGTAATCTTCAGCACAACAGTTTTTTGGGGAATCCGTTTTACTTCAAAATCATTCTCGTCAGCGTTATACCGCTGTTCCACAACCCCCTCAAAAATCCATTTTCCCTTTTTATAGATCCCTTTTTGGGCGTCTATTCTTTCAATGATCTTAAAATCATCCCCCAGGGTGGTTGCAGTGACACCGGCAATGACCTGGTTGATGGGATCAAAATAATTGATGTGGACCAGTTTTTTTTCCGATTTTATCCAGATATCGTTTCGGCCCACAGATACGTTGCTATCGCTACTCATCCTGTTATACCGAATATAATTTGCCTTTGACATGGAAATGGGGATAAGGGTTTCCCCGAGCAAAAACATCAATCCGCCCAAAAAAACTCCGGCCCAGATTGCGGGTTTGACAAGATAATACACACTGATACCACTGGATTTCAATGCGGTTAATTCATTGTTCCGATTCATCACCCCAAACACCGAAATAACCGCCAAAAGAATGCAGGCAGGCGTTAGTTGGACAAACATGAAGGGGACTTTTAACAACACATACCAAAATGCTTCAAAAAGGGTGATCTGGGAGTTAAGAAACCTATCCATTCGGGAAAGATAATCAATAAAGATAAACAGGACCAGGATCATCATCTGGATGATCAAAAAAAGCTTGGTAAATTCCTTTAGCCAATATTTATACAAACAAGACATGGGGTTGATTTCCACTAAATCCTTTGTAAAGGGTGATCATTTGCCAATTCATTAACATTTACACGGAAAATATAAGTTAGGTGTCAAAGTGTCAAGGCCAAGATTTTAATAGGGGAAACAATAATACCTGTTTTCACCTAAGTATTTTCATGTTAATGAAGATCCCATGAATTGTATTATTGTTGCAAGCGGTAACCTGGTCTTCAGTCAAAAGATAAAACGCCTCCTAAACGAGGCGGATTTAATCATTGCAGCAGATGGCGGGGCAACCCATCTTAGGGGGATGAATCTTTTCCCCGATTTCATCATCGGTGACATGGATTCAATTCATCCCGAGACCCTGGAGTTTTTTAAGAATAATCACACACCCTTCATCCACCACCCGTCCCGAAAAGACAGTACAGATACAGACCTTTGCGTTGATTTTGCCCTGAAAAAAGGGGCCACCGACATCACACTTATCGGGGTGACAGGCCATCGACTGGATCACACACTGGCCAATATTTTTTTATTGAGAAAACTTTCAGACAAAGGGATTAAATCAAGAATATTAGATGCCAACAATGAAATTTACCTAGTCACGGATCATCTCAGGCTCAAGGGGAACAAAGGAGATCTTCTATCTGCGCTCCCCCTTTCAGACAAGGTAACCGGCCTTACCTTGAAAGGGCTTGAATATCCCCTTAAAAACGCTTCCATTTCCATGGGATCATCCTTAGGCATCAGCAATTATTTCAGCCAAACCGATGTCACCATATCCATTGAAACCGGAATGTTGCTCGTCACAAAATCAAAGGATTAGGCAGCCCCACCCTTATGTTTTTTCCCCGGTTTCCGCTTCATCTTCTTTTGGCAACCCAATGGTATGCTCGATGATAAACTCTTCCACCTTTTCAATGGTGGTTGCAATAATGACATGTTCTATTTCAATATCTTTGATAAATCCTTCCATATAAGGATTCAGAACATCCATCAATTTTAACCGCTGGATCTTAACCTGGTCAAAATCCTTAACATCTTCATAGACAAGGGAACTTAAAAAGAGAATAGCCGACTCCTGGGCCTTGGGATGCATGGCCGGTATTGTCTGGTCCGGCATCAGTTCCTTGAGTACCATTTTCATCTTCAAGCACAGATATCGGTTCGGGTCACTTGAACGATCCTTGTTCAAATTTACAACGATAGGTTTCATGGAAATGGTCACGGATGTTACCGTTTCATCTTTATCCGATCTTTGAGGTTGGCTTTTTTTCCATTCCGCAATCCGACCGCTTTCCTCCTTGAGGAGCATGATCCGTTTCCCCAGTTCCACGATCTCAAAAAAACTGGTGGCATTTTTTTCCCAAATTTCTTCGATGGTGGAGTCCATCACCGTAAAAATCAATTGTCCGCCTTCTATATGCCATGCCCCCTGAGCATCTCCCTTGGATTTAACAATTTTAGACGTTGCGTCGGCAATCCGGACAGATGAATTCCAACTCCCCGTCGGACTTATAACCAGAAGGATATAGGCCCGGTTCCGGTATTGGGTCCAGTTACCCACCACCAGATCTTCATCCCCTTTTTCTTTTTCACCGCAGCCGGCTAAAGAAAAAACCATAAACAAAACAAGGAACACAAAGGAAATCGAATATTTCAATCGGGTCATTACATAATCCTGATTTATAGAGGTTAATACCAATGGCCTCCAAGCTACCACGACAATGAATCAGGGTCAAGCCAAGGAAGATCTTATGGGGGAGTTCAATATTTTATGTCAAATTTTGCCCAGACAAGATATAAGAGCAAGAACTTTAACCAAAAGGAACGATGATGCTCAAAAATACATTCTGCCATCTGCCGGGCATTGGCGCGGCAACAGAAGAAAAGCTCTGGAACACCGGCATCCGAAATTGGGAAGATGCGTTGAATTTTACCGACAATCTGGGTAAGAAAACGCATGTCATCCAGGAAGGGATAAGAGAATCCATTGGCCACCTGGAAAATAAAAATGCGAAATATTTTGAAGCCTTGCTTCCGGCAAACCAGCAGTTTCGTTTTTTCCCTGAATTCAGGGACAGCTGTGTCTTTCTTGATATAGAAACCACAGGCCTTGAAACAGATGCTACCATCACGACAATTGCCCTGTATGATGGCCTGACGACACGATATTATGTCCAGGGAAAAAATCTTGACACCTTTCTTTCCGACATAAAAAAATATCAGGTGATTGTCACCTATAATGGCAAGAGTTTTGATCTGCCGTTCATTCAAAACTATTTTAACTGTCAGTTACCCCATGGCCACATTGATTTAAGATATATTCTGAAAAGCTTAGGATTCAAGGGAGGTTTAAAAAAATGTGAAAAAGCCCTGGGGATAGATCGCCAGGAACTGGATGGGGTGGATGGATATTTTGCAGTGTTATTGTGGGAGGAATATCAAAAAAACAATAACCCCAAGGCGCTGGATACACTTCTTGCCTACAACATCGAGGATGTGATCAACCTTGAAACCCTTATGATCAAAGCCTACAATCTTAAAATTCAAGGAACCTGTTTTTCAAATTCCCATACCATACCAGAGCCGCCCAAGGCCATGAATCCCATAAAACCGGATGCACAGGTTCTCCAGAAATTAAAGTCCGCCTATTATCAATCTTCATATTATTATTAATAAAGGAAAGGTGTCCTAAACCCTATAGGACACCTTTACTTTAAAACGCTTAAACTATCAGTCGCCGCAGGAACCGCCGGAACCACAACTTCCGCATCCGGCCTCTCCCAGGTCAATATTGGAATCAAGACTGAATCCCATCCCGGTAAAGTCGATTTTAATAACCTCGGCTTTTTCCATAAATTCTTTATCAACAACAAACTTAAGCCCTTTAACATCAAAAGAATCATCTGTATCTTTTAGCTCATCCAGAGCCATGGCAAGAGATGGACCACCTCAGCCGCCGGAATTGAGAAAAATTCTTACGGGGGTAGGCTCTTTACCCTGGAAATAATCATCGATTTGCGCTTTGGCAGGATCTGTCAATTCAATCATTTTATACCTCTCCTTATTTCAAGTTGGATTTTCAGTTTTTTCGTCACTGAACACCCTAACTTTAACCACGTCCCTTCTGCCTGTCAATATCGCCATGGTCTTTTTTCCGGTAATTTCATAAAAAATTGTGTAAATGATTGCCAAATTTCATCCAGTTTATTATCGAATAAAAAAATTACCACCTGTACAAAACCTGGTAAAAACTGTAGAATTTACCAGATTTTTTTAAATAAGTTTTTTTGAATACTCTGTAAATTTTAATAAATCCATCACACTAGGCCATTTAAGGACGATAAATGAAAATACTTGTAACTGGCGGTGCCGGGTATATCGGCAGCCACACTTGTTTTGAGCTGTTAAAGGAAAATTATGATGTTGTGGTATTGGACAATTTTTCCAATTCCTGTGAAGAATCCTTACGCCGGGTTCAAAAATTAGCTGGCAAAAAGCTTTCCTTTTACAAGGCGGATCTCCTTGACCCCTTAAGTATTCATCAAGTATTTATGGAGCATAAAATTGATGCGGTAATCCATTTTGCAGGTCTGAAAGCTGTGGGAGAATCGGTCACTCTTCCCTTAAAATATTATCAGAACAATCTCACCGGCACCTTCAACCTGCTTTCGGTCATGGACCGATACGCTGTAAAAAGCCTTGTCTTTTCATCCTCTGCCACCGTTTATGGAACCCCCAAAACCCTTCCCATAACTGAAGATTTCCCCCTCTCTGCCACCAACCCTTACGGCAGGAGCAAGCTTGTGATCGAAGAGGTTCTCAAGGATCTGTATCAATCGGACAAGGAGTGGCACATCGCTTTGTTGAGATATTTCAATCCAGTGGGCGCCCATGAGAGCGGTGAGATAGGAGAAGATCCCCAGGGGTTGCCAAACAACTTAGTACCCTATATCTCCCAGGTTGCTGTGGGCTCTCTTCCCCGGCTCAGCGTCTTTGGCGGGGATTACGACACACCCGACGGAACAGGGGTCCGGGATTATATCCATGTGACAGATCTCGCCCTTGGCCATATCCGGACACTGCCGAAACTTATCGGCAAACCTGGGGTGATGACCTACAACCTGGGCACGGGAAAAGGATTTTCCGTACTTGAAATGATAAAAGGCTTTGAAAAAGCGTGCAACCAAAAGATACCCTACCAGATCACAGACAGAAGACCCGGCGATATTGCCGTCTGTTTTGCCGATCCCTCAAAAGCAAAAAAAGAATTGGGCTGGGAAGCAAAAAAAACGCTGGATGATATGTGCAGGGACACCTGGAATTGGCAACGGAAAAACCCCAGGGGGTATCGACTGCCCCCCAAGGAGAGATAGCAATGGAATCCTATCTGCCCAAACTTCGACAATTGATTAAAACCGCCAGAATTGAACAGGCCAGAGAAGTGCTTTCAATGTTAGCGTCCCGACCGGACAGCGAACGCCAGGAAGTGATTGAAATGCTGGCCCTGGCACCGGAAAAGACCGCACTGTCCCTGCTGTCTTTTCTACTGGGAGAAACGAATATTTCCCCTGACACCCGGGAGCGCCTCTTTCAACTGGCCACGGACAGAGCCCATCTGGATTTTGCCTTTGCCAAGATTCTTTTGAAATACGGCGACCGATCACAACTGGTTCAGTTATCCCCTTTATTTAAACATATTCTATCCAATGAGACTGATGAAGCGCTGTTAATCATGATCATTGTGACTGTGGGAAAACTAAAGCTGGACAGTTTAATTGACGAAGTGGCAGAATTCATATTCTATGATCATATGGGGTTAAAATCCGATGCAATAAATGCCATGGAACAAATCGGCACCCCCAACGCCATGGAAAAACTTAAAAAGGTTGCATTAACCGATAAATGCGACCCGCAAATCCTGGATGCCATTGACAGATTAACTCCCCATAAGACAGGTCTCCATAAGACAGGCCCCCATCGGGCAGATCCCCATCCTAGGGTAAGTGCACCCGACGAAATTGAATCCCAAAACAATATAAACGCCTTTACCCAAAACTTAAGTCTTCTGGCCTCGGATACGATAGAGAACAGATATCAGGCCGCAAACTATTTTGCCACCCGTGGCCCTCGGGTGGCAAAGGCACTGGCGACAAGCATCACCAAGTTGGAGGATCTAAACCATGACCTGGTTGTCAACCTGCTGGAACTAACGACAAAAACCATTCCCAAACAATCCATCAAAAGCCTTTTTGCGATTCTCTCATCAAAAAAAATTGATCCGAAAATCCAATTTGCCGTTTATAATGCCCTGGCGGCATTTCCCGCATTGGAATCTGCCGCCGGAATTATCCGAGGGATATCCCACTCGTCCATGTATGTCCGAATGGCCGCAATAAATGTTTTGGAACGGCATTGTTCAAAGGATATTGTGGCCCAAATAAAAAGTGTAATTGAATCCGGCACCAAAGCCGGTGAGGTTATAGTTCAAACCATTATGGATGCCCGGGCCACAAATCTCATGGACGCATTGATGATCTCGGACACCTTTTTCTATATTTGCTCAAATCATATTGACAAAAACGCTTCCGTCCCCGTTATCGAATCATTTATAGAAGTGCTTGAGAAACGAAACCTAAAATCAACCGTACAAAAGATTACCCGTATCAAGAATCAACGGGCCCTTAAACAAGGGCCTTTCATCCTCGTCAGTTCATCACAAGCCTATCTGGATGTCTACACCAAACTGATCCATACCTGCGGCCATGGGACCCAAAATTTTACCGTCACCCAGGAAGCCTTTGAAACCATTTTGTCTGAAAAACCCGTTGCCATTGTCTGTGACCTTTTTCTCAATGACATGACGGGACTTGAATTTGCCAGGGAAATCAGGGAGATTTATTCCCCAAAGGAATTGCCCATTATCATATCCTCCCTTCAGCAAGATCTTTCTGAAACAAAGTTAGCGGGCGAATTAAAAAGAGCAAAGGTAAATCTGTATTGTAATTTCCCAGCGACCATCAGCCAAATCAAATCCTGGATTAAGGTGCCATGAAAGAGCAGGGACACAGACCCATAGCCATTGGTGCCCGATTAAAAAGATGTTCCCAAATCCATACCCTCGGATTTAAACCCAATTTTTCAGATTACACCCCCGACGAACAAGAACAGCTTGTTTTGGCACCCAAAGTTTATTACCCCACAGCCTTTTATGCAGACCTGTTTAATGCCATGGGAAAAGAAACCTTTCCCAGCTACCACACCTATAAATTTGCCATGGATAAAATCAAGCAAACTGCCATATTTCAAATGCTGGACCTTCCCCATCCCCGGACCAAAATTTTTTATGGGCCCCGACAAAAAAAACAGATATTAAGAAAGTTCAGATTCCCCTTTATTGCAAAAATCCCCAGGGGATCTGCAAAGGGGCTCGGGGTTTATCTCATCCAAACCCCGGAGGATCTGCAACAATATTTAAACGAAAAAGGACCGGCCTATATTCAGGAATATCTGCCCATTGACCGGGACATGAGAATCATTGTGATCGGCAACCGGGTCGCATTGGGATATTGGCGGATTGCAAAGCCAGATGCATTTAAAACCAACCTGTCCCAGGGGGGTGAAATCAGTTTTGATCCCCTGCCCCAAAAAGCCCTGGACCTGGCACTTTTAACGGCAAAAAAATGTGGATGGAATGATGTGGGGATTGACATTGTACAGTCAAACAACGATTTCTATGTGCTGGAAGGCAATATGAAATATGGAACAAAAGGATTTCAAAAGGCAGGGATTGACTATAGGAATCTGCTTATTCACCTGATTGACGAAAACCAGATATAATCATTGTATCTCAGAACAGTCCGGCCTCTCGATCATCTTCCTCCCACTCTGAAAGATAAGTGTCTATTGCTGCATGGGAAGCATCACTTGACTTTCCATGGGGTTTAAGCAAAAGATATCCCATGGTTTCAAGCTCTTGTTCAAGCAATTGAAAAAATGCCTTTTCCACCGCTTGTTTTTCTATTGTTTGTTTTTCAGAAGCACCGTCCAAACACTGGGTGGACTGGTCTATATTTTCCGAGTTTCTTGCCCTGTCCATGACCAAACAGGTTAAATGCCCTTCGGGAACAAAAAGATCGCAAACAACCCGGTTCCATTGTTCAGGAAAATGATTAATCTTCCAGGGGCTTAAGCCCGCGGGCCTTAAAATGCCCTTATTCTTCGGATTAAAAGGCGCCTGGACAAAGGCCATTTTCTTCTGATCAAACTGCATCAATTCTTTTAACAATAAATGGATGTCATTGCCAAAAATCCATTCTTCCGGTTCCAGCAATATGGAGGGAAATTCATTGCTGGACAGGGCATATTTAAAGGGCCCCCTCTCTTTCCAGAAACGTTTAAAATCTTTTGCATTGAGCAGTATCTGTCGTTCAATCAATTCCGGCATATTCTTGGGGTTCCTAGGGTTATTATCAAACGCCTGAGCCCCTTCTTATAAACCAAAAGCACTCCCCCCATCAAGGATTAAATAAAGCGTTTCCCATCTGATTCTCCAGGGACTAGTTTCCCAGGGACTGATTTCGACAATGCCCATTTAATCTCCCTGGCCAGATCCTTTATTCCGATGGGTTTCATCAGATATTGGGTAATCCCCATCTTTTTTAATTGGGCCACATCAATATCATCGCTATACCCTGAACACAGGATTCACTCATTATTACCAACCCTCAAGTATTCTTTTTCCGCCATAGGTTTACCGGGCACACCAAACAAGGGCAGATATACGGAAAATTCACTCCCCTTTCCCAATTGGCTGTTGATGGCAATATGCCCCTTGGATTTAGCCACAATGCCGTGGACAACCGATAGCCCGAGTCCTGTCCCTTTGTCCTTCTCCTTTGTTGTAAAATAGGGGTCAAAAATTTTTTCAATTAACTCCGGCCGAATACCACACCCCGTATCCTGAATCGTCAGCATCACATAGCGGCCGGGGGATAATTCACCAGATGCCCCTTGGTCCTCCGGGAAAATATCAACATCCGCAAGCGTTATCCCAAGGGTACCCCCATTTTCCTTCATGGCATACCAGGCATTGGTACATAAATTCATAATAACCTGATGCATTTGGGTTTGATCTGCAAGAACATGGGAATGGCTTTGCAGATCTTTTTTGATATCAATGGATGGGGGAATAGACACCCGGATAAGATCAAGCACTTCGATGATGATCGATCGTAACTTCAAGGGCTTTTTTTCATATTCACTTTGATGACTAAAGGTAAGAATCTGCTGGACCAATTCCTTTGCACGATTGGATGACCGAAGAATCTTTTCCAGCATTGACCTTAACGTTGACCCCTCCTGGGTTTCAAAAAGGGATAATTCCGTAAACCCCATGATGGCAGACAAGATATTATTGAAATCATGGGCGATACCACCTGCCAGTGTTCCAATAGCCTCCATTTTTTGGGACTGACGCAATTGACGGGAGACTTCCTCGCGCTCTTGTTCAACTTTTTTCCGTTCTTTCAGCTCTCTTGCCAATTGTCGATTGGCCTCTTCCAAGTCCCGGGTTCTTTCTTTCACACGCAATTCCAATTCATCATGCTGACCCCGTAGCTTTTGCCCGGACCGTTTCAGATCATGATAATGCAGGGCAAGGTTTCTTCCTTTTTGGATAATGGATTGCTTTTCATTGGGATCACAGACATCCTGGGCGATGATGATTAGTTTTCTTCCCTGAATATCAATGGCGGTTGCTTCGAGTAAAAGCTCCTGGTCTCTCTCATCCTTTTCAAGCCAAATTCCTGATTTCAAGGTTTTGGTTTGATTTTTTGACCATTGTGCTTTTGAATCCTGAATAAAATTTCCGAGGAAACTAAAGACATCTTCTTCATAGGGCTTTCCGGACAGAATCTGACTTGATTGGGGAATTTGTCGAATCCATGGGGGAGGGATACCGATGAGAACAAAATAGCCCTGGGGGTTCATTTCCAGAACAACAAAATTAAGTGCCTGGAAAAGATCTTCCATAAACGGATCTTTTTTCCCCCCAATATATTTACCCGGGGGATGAATCATGCGATTTTTCTGTTGCTCTATCAAAAGACTGAGCTCATTGCATCTTTGTTGTGTCTGTGTCAAATAGGCTTCCTTTTTTGTTGCATCCCACACAATCAGCCCATAACCATTGTCAATTTCAAAAAGGAGCGCATCCACGCAGACATCAAAAGGCATTTTGATACAGGAGAACTCCATGGATTCTTCTTCTAAGGGCAAAACACCTTCCATGAAAAGAACCACATCAGAAAGGTAATAGTCTTCCCCGGGGGATGACATATTCAGGGCGGCAAGATCCCCCCCCCATTGAAATATTTTACCAAGCTTATCGGTAATGAAATAGGCAAGGCTGCAATCCTTGAATACCTGAAAACATATTTTTTCCAATATATGGGCTGTGGAATCCGACATTTATGCTTCCATCATTTTTTTAGTCAGGAATTGAAATATCTGCTCAACCTGTGTCCCAGTTTTTGCGCTGGCTTTCATCACCGTTATGCCCTGATCGGAAAGTTCCTCCATGATTGAGGGAGCAAGTTCCCAAAGGTCTTCTAAATCCGATTTATTAATAACAAGAACAAAGGGAAGTTTTCCAATTGTTCTTTCCACGATTTCTTTTAAATTCATCGCGGTTATCAAGGTTGCCTCCCGGGTTCCATCCACAACATAGATGAAGCCTGCCGATCCCTTCAAATAGGAAAGCCGGACATGTTGGAAGTCATCCTCTCCATGGAGATCCCAAATAATAAGATCCACATGGGTATTGTCGATATTCACCTGTGCTTTCTCTATTTTCACGCCAACGGTTGTGTGGTATTTATCGGAAAAAATGCTGTGGACATACCTTTGGACAAGGCTGGTTTTGCCCACGGCAAATGCCCCGAGCATGCAGACTTTTTTCTTGATCATTGAGAACGGCCCTTTGCTAAGTCTAAAAAAAATGGTTTAAATGTTACGGCTCTGTTCAGTTGTTTGCCTTCAGTACGGCTTTCTTTAGCGATGGGGATTTTTGTCCCGACACCTAAAACGGAAAGAAACGCTGGACTTATTCCCTGTAAGATCAGGTGACTAAAAATTTTTTCAGCCCTATCCCTGCTAAGTTTCTGGTTCTGTTTCTCATTACCCGAAGAATCGGTGTGCCCCAGAATAATAATCTGGACCGGCCGTAAGGCTTTGGACTGCAATTTGCCGATATTATGAATCAGGTTTATGGTTTGCTCCAATACGGATTCCTGGCCCTCGAAGAACTCTATACTATTGTTCTCAAAATAAATCCGTATGCCCACAAGCTCTTTTAAGGCAATATCCAGAGATTTGATATCCATGTTTTGGATCATTTCATCATTGTAGGCATTGATCCCCGGAATGGTGGGGGACAGGTTTTGAAACCGGGTGATCCAATCCTGCCCGGCTTGGCCCTTTGCAATTATTAAATTTCCAGATAGTTCCAATTTTATGGTTTCCGGGGGGGCCAAGATTTTTTCTACCCGTTGAAAAACAAATTGCGGATCAAGGCTGTAAAATTTCTTCCACCGGCTTACAATTGGAATAGGATTTTCGTCGCTCTGGGGAAGCAAACTTGCAGGATCTATTGCCAGGGGATCCCGAAGGCCAAAAACTTGATATCGCCCCCCGGTTTTTTGGGCCGAGAGTATAATCAGACCTTTTTGGGCCTCAAGCCGACCTAAATAGCGATGCCATGTTTGATTTTTTTTAAACGCCGAAACTCCCCAAAACCCAATCCCCGCGATAATCACCAGAAGAATACACCAAAGAAAAGGCGAGGTTCGTTTTTTCTCTTTCTTTTCCTGGGATTGCAACCCATCCTTTAATTCTTCCCGGAAGATTGAAAAAGGCAATGGATCTCCATCAAATTCTTCCAAAGCCCTGCCGGACTTGATATGAATTTTTTCAAGCAGCCTCCGGTAATACGTACGCATATCAAGGGGAGGGTTTCCTCTTATTACCGCGGCGATAAGGGCGTGCTCTCCTTTTTCAATCCAGACACTTCTGTCCGATCCCATGCGCAGGGTTTCAAGATCATCTTGTGTGTTAAAGGAATCTTTGACAAAATCCTGGATTGCTGTCAACATCCCAGATACCAAGTCCGGGTCCTGTATAATGATATCTTTTGCAACCACATGGTCCAGAACAATACCGGATTCCCCATGGATTAAAAAGATCTGCTCCACCTGGTAAACAAGGGTATGGAGCAAAACAATTTCAGCAAATTGTTTTCGGGTTCGAAAGGCCTCAAATCGCCATTTCATGCCCTGGATGGAAACGCTGTGATTTAACATCTGGTTAAGGGATTGGATCATTCCCATGATGGTCGATGAGATGGCCTTCCGAATTCCCGGACCCAGCGCAGGAGAAATAGCGTCTGCAAATGCCCTGGGATTATTTTGGACAGACACTTTTAGTGAGGCGTCGATCACAGGTTGGAGAACCCGGGATAATTTATTCCCCTCTAATACAGATAACGAGATGGCATCTGGCAACGACTGACTCAGTTCTTTTGCCCTCGTAATTGGATCATCCAGACGATTTTCTATCTTCTGGAGCTGCTCTTTTTCAGGATTGAGCAGCAATAGTCTTAACGTATCAAGCGCGTTGCTTTCATCCGCTTTTGAACCCATGTCAGATGCCTTTTTTCCGCTGTTGTCGATTTTTTTAAATTATTCTTTCATACCCTACAAACCGGCATTTTCATCATTGGAAAGCCGCATGGCCAGCTCAAGAAAGAAACCGGACAGATCCGAACGATTCACCTTGGCATCGTCAAGCTCCTGGGCAGTATGTTTCAAATTTTTTGAGACATGATCTGACTTGGTAAGTATCTCTTGGGATAATTGTTTTGACTGGTTTAAAATCTGATCTCTCAGCTCGGTGGATTTTGTTGACAGATTTGCCTCCCCCTGAGCCAATTTTTTATTCAGGGATTCAACCCCCTGTTTCAATTCATTTTGAATAGTTTTATGGGAGTCAATCCGATCGTTTGATTCATTTCTAATCCGTGTATTTAAATCTTTTATCTCCTGCTTGGTATAGGTTTCCAAATCATCAATCCGCTTTAACAATTCCGTTTTAAGATCACCCGCCTCCTGGGCAAGGCGAGTTTCCATTGCAGCAAACCGTTTTTCATAATCCTTTGCCTGATTACCAAAAAGGATATCACGAATTTTATCCATATTACCGACTTCGCCGAACTCGTTCCCCATACCCGATTTCACTTCTTTGCTTACAGAGGGTTCCGGGGGATTCGTTTTGAGAGGTTTATCCATTGTCAAACTCCTTTCATTTTTTGGGAAAACAAGATTCAAATAATCCAAAGACAATAAACAGAAGTATCCTTCCATATACGATATCATTGGGTATCACCAAAGGGACAATCCAACGTTTTTTTAGTGAAATAAATACTACCCTGCCCCATCAACAAAATCAAATCAAAAAGATATTTAGCCAATTCATAAGGATATTCTAAAATCCTGGATAAACCGATCTTGTCGCCTAGGCCAATAACCTTGGTTACGGGATAGATGTGAGGATAAATTTTAAATAAGGGGGGACCTGACGGATATTAAGGAATCACGGCAGTTACCAACCATAAGTTGCTGCTTTAAAAAACAAAATGGAATCCTGGGAGAAATTGATTTTTAAAAATATTCTATAATTTATCC
>CAXHYW010000020.1:0-15908 GCA_964021475.1 uncultured Desulfobacteraceae bacterium
GACCTCCAGAATGTTTTTAATCTCCAATAAAATTTACAGCAAGCTTTTTTAATTTAACTTCAGGCTATCCCATATATTGTAATTTTAAATCTGAAATTGAAAAATTTACCCATACCAGATATGGTATCATGGCAAACCTAAAAAAGCCGGGACTGGTGAATGAAGTGCTCGGTAATTTGTTGAATTTGACTCCTGAGCTTATATACCATAAACACTCAGGAGTTAAAAAATATCCAGCAGGAAATATTTTTTATATTTCACCCTCCAATTTTCGTGTCGTAGTGGCTTAACTGGTACCTTACAAAATAATTGATGGTATGAATTTGTGAGAGACTTTTCAGTCACGGCCTTTGCCCGGACTGTATGGAAACGCTTTATGGTGATGAAGATTGGTGTAAGAAATTTATAAAAACTTGGTGATTTTTTAAAGGCGGTTATTTCATATTTAAGTTGACATGACAGCGGCTCCTGTCCTAATCGTTAGGTGAAGCGTGAGTTAAAGTCTCGGATGATCTTAACCCAACGGAGCCTTGACGTGAACAGATCAGAATCAAAGGATAAGAACGCAACGGCGCAGCCGAAGATGTTCAATCGACTGCGAATTCTCTTTAATTCCCTGGAGATCCGGTTTAAATTTCTCATCAGCTTTGCCCTTATTTTTTTCCTGTCCATGCTGTTCTGTAATCTTTTTATCTATGTTTATGTGCGTAATAACATCGAGGCCAGGATTGAAAGTGAGCTGACCAATACCACCCAGATGATCTACAACATGGTCAATACCTCGGTGAATGTCTCCATTAAAAACCATCTTCGGGCCGTGGCGGAAAAGAATCTTGAGATTGTCAAAAGCCTGTATGAAAAGGCTGAAAAGGGTCTTATTACAGAGGACGAAGCAAGAAAACGGGCCGTAGACATATTACAGAGCCAGACTATCGGCAGTTCTGGATATCTCTATTGCCTTGACAGCCGAGGCATGGTTACGGTGCATCCCAGTCCGGCGCTTATCGGTACCAACGTGGCGGATTTTGAATTTGTCAAACACATGACTGAGTCCCGTCAGGGCTATCTGGAGTATGAGTGGAAAAATCCCGAGGAATCGAAGGCCCGCCCCAAGGCCCTTTACATGTCCTATTTTGAACCCTGGGACTGGATTATTTCCGCCAGTGCCTATCGGTCGGAGTTTATCAAGCTGGTAAATGTGGAGGATTTTCGCAGTAGCATCCTTTCCCTTAAATTTGGGGAAACCGGCTATGCCTTTGTCATTGATAAAGACGCCAATGCCATTATCCATCCCATACTTCAGGGGGTGAATATCTTTGATGTCGAGGAACTGCCCAACCGCTATCTGGAAGATATGATGCAGCGAAAAAAGGGGAAATCCGTTTATTACTGGAAAAATCCCGGGGAAACACGTGCTCGGCAGAAACTTGTAATGTTCAACTATATCCCGGAATACCAGTGGATCGTAGCATGTTCCTCTTATCTGGATGAGTTATATAAGCCCCTTGGCACCATCAGGAATGTGATTTTGGGCATGTCCGTTCTTTTCTTTGGGATTATGCTGACCATTACATTCGGGATCAGCCGAACCATTACCACACCCCTGCGGGAGTTGACGGCAAGGTTCAACACCGTGACATCAGGAGATTACTCCGCTCGAATGCACAGCCTCTCCACAGATGAGGTGGGGCAGTTGTCCGGTCATTTCAACCGGTTTATGGACCGGTTGGAAACCACCCACAATAGCCTCCAGGACGAGATACGGGTGAGGGTAATTGCGGAACAAGCCAGAAAAGAGAGCCAGGAGAGGTATTTTTTGCTCATGGAGGCGGCTCCGGATCCTATCGTTAATTATGATATGAAGGGTCAGGTGGTCTATATCAATCCGGCATTTACCCGGGTGTTCGGCTGGACGATTGAGGAGTGTGCCGGTAAAAGAATGGATCATTTTGTACCAGAGAATCATTGGGCGGAAACAGAGATCATGATCCAGCAGGTGATTTCTGGGGATGGAATCTTTGATGTGGAAACCCGGCGGTATTCAAAGCAGGGACGTCTGGTGGATGTGAGCATCTCCGGTGCCACCATTATGGACAGCAAAGGGGGCCTAACTGGCAGTATCATCATCCTCAGGGACATCACCCGCTCAAAGGGTCTGGAAAAGCAGCTCATGCATGCCGGTGACAGGGAACGCCAGAAAATCGGACAGGATCTCCATGATGACCTTTGCCCCCATCTTATCGGTATTGCAGGGCTTGCTGCTGTTCTGAAAAATGACCTGGATGAGCGGGAAGATCCTTCAGCCGGGCTGGCGGAAAAAATCGGAGACCTCATGGGCGATGCGGTGGAAAAAAGCCGGCAGCTTGCCCGGGGGCTCTGCCCGGTTCATCTGGTAGCCCACGGACTACAGGCGGCCCTGGAGGAAATTATTTTCAGTTTTTCTTATCATCCGGGTATCCGGTTTGAATTTCACGGGGACAAGGATATTGATTTTCAGGACAACAGTCGGGCCACCCATCTTTACCACATTGCAAGAGAAGCTATAAACAATGCGGTAAAGCATTCAAAGGGGAGTCTGGTCGGGATATCCCTGACCCTTGAAAACAAAGGAAAGTCTTCCGAACAGATTCATATGTGCGTCCATGACAACGGGCAGGGCATCAATGATGTCGGATCAACAAGGGGTATCGGACTTCAGATCATGGAATACCGGGCAAAGATTATTGATGCCCAGTTTTATATGGATAGCGGACCTGAAGGAACCAGTATCCACGTTCGCCTGAGCTGGGCTGCATCAGTGACAAAAAAGGAGATGTCGTCATGACGGGGAAAACAAAAAACTGCCGGATCATGATCGTGGATGACCACCCGATCTTCTGTCTGGGCATGACCGAGCTGATCAACAAAGAACCGGATCTTCTGGTGGCGGATTGCAAAGATACGGCTGACAAGGCCTGGGATGCCGTTAAAAAAACTCTGCCCGACCTGATGATTGTGGATATTTCCCTGGCAGAGAGCAACGGAATTGACCTGGTGGAGGACATCAGCCGGGAGTATCCTCATTTGCCGATACTGGTTTTGTCCATGTACGATGATTCCATGTATGCAGAACGGGCCCTGCTCGCAGGCGCCATGGGATATGTGATGAAACAGCGGGCCATCAGCCAGGTGGTCACGGCCATCCGACATGTCCTGGCCGGTAATGTTTATGCCAGTGATCAGATCAAGGAAAAAATGATTCACAGGATGATCAACCGGAAATCTCCAAAAACCGGTTTCAGCCTGGATGAACTCACCAACCGGGAGCTTGAGGTATTCAGACTTATGGGAGATGGATTGGACTCCAAAGAAATCGCCAGACGGTTGAACCTGAGTATGAAAACCATCGGTACCCATCGGGAAAATATCAAGAAAAAACTCAACCTCAAACATTATACCGAGCTTGTCAAAGTGGCTGTCCACTGGGCCCATGAAATGAAGAAATAAACCAGATGATTTATATATCCTGTAGGTGATAAACCTAAGCCTTCTCAGACTGTCGGCCATATAAATATGGGTTTGTTACCGATTGAAACTGTAACTCCACCTTTGTTAATGATTACAAGGACTTTTTCGTTGTCAATCAATAACAAGGAGGAGCCAGCCATGTCAGACAAACCTGTAAACTACGATCTACTCAGCCCCACTAATTTTCTTGCCAGAAGTGCGGAGGTGTTCCCGGACAAAACTGCCGTGATCTACGGGGATACATCCTATACCTGGAGTACATTCCAGGAGCGGGTGTTCCGCCTGGCCAATGCACTACAGGCCAGGGGAATCGGCCCCGGAGATAAAGTGGCCTTTATCTGTCCCAATACACCGCCCATGCTGGAGGCCCATTATGCCGTACCCCTGCTGGGGGCAGCTCTGGTCAGCATCAATATCCGGCTGTCTGCCGGGGAATTGGCCTATATCATCAATCACTCGGATGCCAAAGCCGTATTTGCAGACAATGAGTTCGGTCCGGTGATTGCAAATATTGTCTCAGAGTTAACAGCTGTTGAATTCTATGTAAACATCTGCGATATCGATGATTCAACCCCCCTGAGCGGTCCGGACTACGAGGCCTTTATAGCGGACAGCCCAACGGATCCTGTTCACCTGGCCATACAGGACGAACGGGAGATTTTGAGCATCAACTACACTTCCGGTACCACGGGCCGTCCCAAAGGCGTCATGTACCACCATCGCGGCGCCTATCTCAATGCCATTGGTGAGCAGCTGGAGTTCAAAACCTCTGCCGATACCCGGTATCTCTGGACCCTGCCCATGTTTCACTGCAACGGCTGGTGTTTTACCTGGGGAATCACAGCCATGGGCGGTACCCATGTCTGTCTGAGAAAGGTGGAGCCCAAAGAGATCTACAGCATCGTTGAAGACAAGGGTATTACCCATCTGTGCGCCGCCCCCACCATCCTCATCGGCATGTCCGTCTATGCCAAGGAAAATCAAATCAAACTCTCCAGCGGACTTGAAATCATGACGGCTGGTGCGCCCCCGGCTCCCACCGTGATCCAGAACATGGAAAGCATCGGCGCAAACATCACCCAGACCTACGGCTTGACCGAGGTGTTCGGCCCCCACAGCGTCTGCCAGTGGCAGGATAAATGGAATGATCTGGAACCCATGGCCAGGGCCGGTATCAAGGCACGCCAAGGCGTCCCCTATATTATGGCCGAGCATATGGACGTGGTGGATCCCATGACCATGGAACCGGTCGAAAGAGACGGGGCCACCATGGGGGAAATCGTGATGCGGGGCAATAATGTGATGCTCGGATATTATAAGGATGAGGCGGCCACGGCAGAGGCCTTCAAGGGCGGATGGTTCCACTCGGGAGATCTTGCGGTCATGCATCCTGACAACTATGTCCAGATCATGGACCGGAAAAAGGATATCATCATCAGCGGCGGAGAAAACATCTCCACCGTGGAAATTGAAAATGTGCTCTATACCCATCCGGATGTACTTGAGGTGGCTGTAATTTCGGTTCCTGATTCAAAATGGGGCGAAGTCCCAAAGGCATTTATCGTACCAAGAAATGGTGTGGAACCGAAAGCTGAAGAAATCATTACGTTTTGCAAAGAAAATCTTGCACGGTTTAAAGCGCCAAAACATATTAAATTTGGCGAACTGCCAAAAACTGCCACCGGGAAAATTCAAAAATTTAAACTCCGAAAAAAAGAATGGGAGGGCCATGAAAGAATGGTCAATTAGAATTTGTTTTCACCAAAAAAAAACTATAATTGAAATTCAGACCTTATAATTTAAAAAGAGGCGATCAAAATGCAAATTTATAAACGTCAAGACGGTGAAGAACAACCTCATTGGCCGATTGGCCCATTTAAAATCAGGCTTCCCCTGGTTCATTATCGCTGGGAGTCTGTTGAATTTATCCAAGCCCTTGTTCTTTTTGTCGTTGCGCTTGCGATGATACCGCTTTTACAAAAATACCTTGGACTGCCCTATGAAATAGCACTTGCATATGTGTTTGTCTGCGGCATCGGTTTTATGTTGCCTGCATTTTTAGGTGTTCCCATGGTCCCGGGATGGATCACCCCTGCCATACCAGTGGTGCTGTTATATTTAAAACAGTTTACACCGGGACCTGAGGCTATCCAGGCGCTTGTGGCGCTTCAATTAATCGTTGCAGCCATTTTTTTATTGCTGGGAATCACAAAGCTCAGCAGCAAAGTTGTAAAAAATGTTCCTGCTTCAATTAAAGGAGGCATCCTGCTTGGAGCAGGCATCGCAGCTTACATGGGTGAACTCAAAGCCGGCGGTCGAATCCCCAGCACACCTATCGCCATCGGCCTGGGTAGTTTTATCTGTTTCTATATGCTTTTTTCAGTTTCTTTTTCTCGGTTGAAAGAAAAAAACAGAATAGCAAAGCTTCTCGGCAAATATGGGATGGTGCCTGCAATGATAATGGCTTTCGGTATAGGTATGGTGGTAAAAGAATATCCTATGCCGGATATCCAATTTGGGATCACCATTCCAGCATTTGCAGAAATGTGGAATTATCTTCCGTTTACAGTAGGGTTTCCTTCAGCAGACATGTTTTTAAAAGCCATACCAACTGCAGTAATCGCTTATATCATAGCATTTGGTGATGTCATTGTTGGAACAACGCTTGTTAAAGCCAGCAGCGAGGAGAGTCGTCCTGATGAAAAAATCGATATGGATATTGACCGCATTCATTTGGTAACTGGACTTCGAAATGTTCTTCATGCTTTCTTTGCACCATACCCGGGTCTTGCAGGGCCGATCTGGACAGCTGTAACCGCAACGGTTGCCGAACGGTATCGCCAGGGAAAAGGTGCCATGGAATCAATTTTCAGTGCCAGCGGCACTTTCTGGATTTCAGGTTTTATTGCACTGTTTATGCTTCCGCTTGTCAGTTTTTTCAAACCATTTTTACCCATTGGTTTATCGCTGACCATGGTTGTTACAGGGTACTTATGTATCATCACGGCATTTAAGGAAATAAAATCCCCACTACAACTCGGTGTTGCAGGAACGATGGCAGTCGTTCTGGCAATGCACGGGGCGGCATGGGGCCTTGGTGTTGGTTTGGTCCTGCATATTTTTCTAGAGCGGAATCTTTCATCATCAAAAAAAACTTTGGCAGAAACCACTTAGACAATCTGATTTCCGGCCCTTTTTCATTGTTCGAAAAGGGCCGGAAATGATCTATCTGTTTGCAATATAATGATTTGCGTACACAAGTATCTTTTTTGAGAGGACCCAATGGTACAAAAAATCTCAGACCGAAGAGATGTGGATTTTGTTCTGCATGAACAAATCGGAATGGTTGAACATGAGGCATTTGATGAATTTAATAAAAAAACAATCGACCTGATTGTTTCGGAAGCCAGAAATCTGGCCATAAAAGAAATCCTCCCCACATTCAAAGATGGCGATGAAATAGGGTGCAAGCTGGAAAACGGAAAAGTGACCGTTCCCGAATCCTTTCAGCGAGCCTGGAAAATCTATTGCGAAGGTGAATGGCTGGCCATGTGTGATGATCCTGAAGTCGGGGGTCAGGGCATGCCGAAACTTATCGGGTGTGCTGCCCTGGAATATATGGTGGGGGCCAACTCAGCCTTTATGCTCTACTCCGGCATGACACATGGTGCGGCCAAGCTGGTTGAAGCCTTTGGCAATGAGAACCAGAAAAAACTTTATATGAAAAAAATGTTTGCTGGCACCTGGGGAGGCACCATGCTTTTGACTGAGCCGGAAGCTGGATCTGATGTGGGTGCGCTGACAACCACAGCAACAAAGAATGAGGACGGCACCTATTCCATCCAGGGTTCAAAAATTTTTATCTCTGCAGGAGAACATGATCTGTGTGATAACATCATTCATCCGGTATTGGCAAGAATTGAAGGAGCGCCTGCAGGAACTCGCGGGATCTCCCTGTTCCTGGTTCCTAAGTACAATGTCAACGAGGATGGCAGTCTGGGTGAATTCAATAATGTCGTATGTACGGGGCTTGAGCATAAAATGGGGATTCACGGCAATTCCACAGCTTCTCTTTCTCTGGGGGAAAAGGCAGAATGTACCGGCACCCTTCTGGGTGAAGAAAATAAAGGTATGCCTGCAATGTTCCGGATGATGAATGAAGCAAGGGCTTTTGTCGGCATGCAGGGATTTGCCGTGGCATCTGCCTCTTATATGTATGCCCTTGATTATGCCAGGAACAGAGTCCAGGGAAGACATGTTCTTGCCGGAAAAGACCCGCAAGCAAAAGATGTTACCATTATTTCGCACCCGGATGTTAAGCGCCAGCTTATGAACATGAAAGTCTACACCGAAGGAATGCGGTCTTTGATCTATTATTACGGCAAATGCACGGATATTGTCCACACCACAGAGGATGAGCAACTTAAAGCTGATACCAGCGTATTAATTGAAGTTTTAACCCCCATTGTCAAGGGATATATCACAGACAAAGCTCTGGAAGTTTGTTCCCATGGTGTACAGGTCTATGGCGGCTACGGATATATCTGTGAATTCCCTGTTGAGCAGCTCATGAGAGATTCAAGAATTTTCATGATTTATGAAGGCACCAATGGTATCCAGGCCATGGATCTTATCGGCAGAAAACTGAGTATGAATAAAGGCGAAAGCTTTATATATTTCATTAACCAGATGAAAAAGACGATTGATGAGGCAAAAGAAATTGAAGGCATTGAAGGACTGGTTGAAAATTTCAGTCATGCCGTATCAAGGCTTGAGGCGCTTGCCCGGGAAATCGGACAAAGAGCCAGATCGGATAAGGCGTTGAATGCCTATGCCTTTGCACACCCCTTCCTTGAAGTGACAGGGGATGTGACCTTTGCATGGATGCATTTATGGCGGGCAGTTGTTGCTGCTCCCAAACTGGCGAAGAAAGCAGGCAGCCTTGAAAAGGAAGCGGTTGCTGCAAAAGCTGCCAAAAACAAAGATGCGGCTTTTTATGCAGGCCAGATTCAATCTGCTAAATTTTTTATTAATACCCTTCTTCCGTCAGCTCTCGGAAAAATGGATGCTATTATTGAAGGAGACTCCTGCGTAGAAGATATCCTGGAGGTCTCTTTTGGATCAAAATAGAGACTTAATCTTTCCTCCTTGATGGATGATTATTAATATCTATTCAAGGGTTTAGCCATCGGCAAATAGTCTGGATCAGCAATTTGCCGATGGCACATTATAATAGGGTATTATCGAATTGCTAAAATGCGACTATTCTGTCTATTTACGGTCGCTGTAAGTTCCTAATCGAAAGGCGCTTATATCTTTTGGTAGTAGTGGGTGAGGATCATATTCCGGCGGCGACTGTTTGTATTCAAAATCAATAGTTCAATATCTCTTATTTTTATGGATTTTTAAATTAGGAATTGGGCGACACCTATGTCTATTTATAAACCCTTTTTTGCTACCTCGCTTCACTGGGCACTGGTATTTTAAAGACTCAGTCCCAACAAAATTTAAGCACCACTATATGTGGTATGCCAGGTTTTTTCTGAATAAACATTGTCGTTCAATTATATAAGCCAATGACGTCATGGCCGGTCATGTTTCCATATTCAAGTTGATAATATATAAAAAACATAGCAACAATTTTTTCCATAGCTTCAACATAAAAATATCAATTTGAAACTTGAATTTTTCAGTTTGTTTCCGGAAATTAGCCAGTTTGTTTCCGATCGGGGCCGAGTTTGTTTCTAAAAATAATCATGGCGTCACAGAATGAATCCCACAGCACCATTTTAACCATCACTTATTTAGCTAACGGGCCATCTTTGCGCCATGCCCAGCAGGCATCCACTAAATGTTTTTCGATATCAAGAACTGAATTTTCACTTCTATGTTCTTTGCGTGCTTCGAATATCCAGTATCCCTGAAGTGCTGCTGGTGCCATAGATAAAAGCAATGTTGTCAAATGGACACATCCTTTTATACCACCTGCAATCTTTTTGACTTTAGATGTGAATCCTGGAGCAATGTTGAGTCCCTTTATCTCAGCAAGACTGTTTTCCATCTCCCTGCAAATATCATCGTGGGGAGCACCTGGGATTTTCACATGAATATCCATAATTTTTAATTCAGCACTTTTGACAAGTAGTTGAATTTGCATATGATGAAAAACATTAGGTTCAATAGGTTCACCCGATTTTTCATAAACCGTTATTAAATTCCTTTCTTTTAATTCTCCTGCAATTAATATGTGTTCATCATCAACAATATAGCTGGAAATGTTTAAATTTCGGTTATGTATTTTTTCAAGATTATCTATATATTCCATAAAATATCATTTCCTATGTTATCTTTTTTTGCCAAAACAGAGCAACTCCAGCTTTTGGGTCTAATTCATAGCTAAAAAATCCAAATTTTTCATATGCCGCTTTTGCCGATTCATTATTGCTAAGAATTTCTAAAGTGATTTTACAACAACCCTTGGATATTGCAATTTCTTCAACCTTATTTAATATTATCTGGCTGACGCCATTTCCTCTGCATTTTTCGGAAACAACAAAGTCGTGAATATTAATAAGCGGTTTACAAGCGAATGTGGAGAATGATTCAAAACAATTAGCCAGCCCAATTGGTTCTTCATTAGCGTACGCTATGAGACTGAATGCATAAGGAAGTTTGGATAATTCTTTCACAATATTTTCTTTAACTTTTTTATCGAGAGGTTTACCACCACCCATTGGGTCTGATGCATAAATATTCAACAATTCCTGGATTTCTTTTGCGTGTTTGCTATTTAAATAGTTTGCTTTGATAACTTCTATGTTCATCTATATTTGTTTCCTTTCAAATTCACATGATGATTCGGATCAAATAAATAAATTTCTCCTTATATCATTTATCAATAATCCGTTACAGATTTTGTTTTATTTAACATCTAAATAAAAATAGCGCCGCAGATCCTGAACTCCAAGCCCAAAACATTAAAACCGGCACTCCCTAATGGTAACTGCCAGGAGAAGGTCAAAATATCAATGATCGGATGTGCTTTTGATTAGTGTTTACGCCAATAAAAAGCATATAAGGGTTTGTCCCTTTGGGGCTATCCAAGGTTATTAGGCACCAATTGGCCTTGCCGGGTCTTGCTTTTTATTCGATTCACCTGTATCCTATCGGCTTATAACCATTTTAGAGAAAAAGATTCCCATGAAATTTGATACCTATTATATAGATTTAGCCATAAAGAAAAATTTGGCGGCAGAAGGGTTTAAACGGCCCACAGACATCCAGTTCAAGGCAATTCCCTCCATTCAAAAAGGAGAGGATGTTTTGGCCATTGCCCAGACCGGAACCGGGAAAACAGCCGCATTTGCCATCCCCATTATTGATAAGATTCACCGGGCCAAAACCTCAAAGCGCTCCTTTGGTATCCACTGCATTGTCATGGTTCCCACCCGGGAACTGGCCGCCCAGATCGGAGAGGTGTTTAACACCCTGGCAGCCCATACAAAGGTAAAGGCGTTTGCCCTGTTCGGAGGGGTTGAACAGGATCCCCAGATCAAAAAACTTGCGGACGGAATTGATGTGCTCATTGCCACCCCGGGCCGGATGTTTGATCTCATCAGTCAAGGTGCCATTGATGTTAAAAAAGTACAGATATTGGTGTTGGATGAAGCGGATCAGATGCTGGGCAAAGGATTTATCAAGGACATTGAGTCGGTAAAGAGAAAATTGACCCAGCGGCATCAAACCTTGTTTTTTTCCGCCACCATTAGCAAGGAAATCAAGAAACTGGCCTTTTCCCAGGTTAAAAGTACGGCCATTCGTATCCAGATTTCTCCCGATGATCCGGTTTCAAAGAACGTGTCCCATGGGGTTATTTTTGTGGAAATGGATGACAAGCGCTTTTTTCTGCGCAAATTTATCCAGGACAACAAAGATGCCAGGATCATGGTTTTTGTCAGGACAAAGGTCCGGGCTGAGCGGGTTGTAAAAGCCCTGGAAAGAGTGGAAATAAAGTCTCTTGCCATCCACGGAGACAAAGATCAGGACGAAAGAACGGCGGTTATGGGTCAGTATAAAAATGGGTGGGCAAAGATTCTCATTGCCACCGATGTCAGTGCCAGGGGTATTGATATTCCAGATGTGGAGTTTGTGGTGAATTATGACTTGCCTGAAAAACAAGAAAATTATGTCCATCGGGTGGGAAGAACTGGCAGGGGGACGAAAAAAGGTCAGGCCATCTCCTTTTGCAGTACGGAAGAGATCCCTTTGCTGGAAGCGATTCAGGAATTTTTGACCAAACCCATAGAAAACATACCGGTCAGTAAAAAAGAATATTCCGTTATCATTGAAGCAGCAGAAGAACCGGAAACGGTCCAGGACTTGATCCAGGCAAACGAGGACTGGGAAAAGAACAGAAAGAAAGCCAGAAGGAACAGAGCCAAACCAAAAAAATCCTGATTACGGCTTGTTCCTTACGGTCAGGACTTATTTATACCCACAGATAGAGAAAACAGCTGATATACATGAGGGTGACTGACGTGGCTATGGTCATTTTGATAGTGGACAATTGAAAGGCCGCCTGGATCACCCGGACATTCACGGCAAAGGCGTAGAGTGCAAAAATGCCGGTAAAGATTATGATCACAGGAGAGACGGTTCCGATCTGAAGGGCAGCCGCAAAGGGAGCCACAAGCCAGAGCGAAATGGCAGCCATCCCGATATTAAAATAGGACATCAAAAAATCGGCCTTCCCCCCAATGGCTTTTAAAAAAACCCAGATAAACAGCGCCGCTCCGGCATGCATGAAAAAAGCCACGGGAATCCCCGCCACTATGATTTTAAGGGGATTATAGGCTGTGGCATCAAATCCGTTTTCCGTAAGAATTGTCCGGCTGAACATGGCGGCCGAACACCCATAGATCAATCCCAGAACCAATACATTGAGGATGGCGTAATATTGCAGGCGCTTTATGTCGAGCCCTTTTTGCAGCCCGTTGATGTTAAAGGCCAGAATATTTCCCATGGATGTCAGATAATTCATGAATGATTCCTTTCCAAATGCGTTGATTTGCTTATGTGTGTAAAGCCCGGGGAGCATCCCCGGGCTTTACAGGTTATCCTTAAAAGATTTGTTTCTTAAGGCGTTTAGGCCCAGGGTACAAGTCCCCAGCAAAAGATTGCAAGACAGATGACGGAAATAATCACCGGCACTGTGATCCCGTTGTAACGGGTTTCTTCATAATCTGTGCCCCAGCCGTGGATGCGATCAATGACTTTTTTGTCCGCCAGAGTGGGTGCATAGGCTTTGAAGATAGCCATTCGGTTAAAGGCAATGGACAGGAGGATAAACATGGCAAAACTTAAGGGAATGGTGACCATTCCGCCGGACATGCCAAGTGCTGCCACAAGACCTTTTCCCACAATGATTGAGGGGAATACATGGGGCGAGATCAGGATATACAAGAATCCGCAGAACAAAGAGGAGACGATAAGCGCAAGCTTATTGGCTTCCTTCCACCAGACACCTAAGAGAATGGCCGGGGTCGCGGTGGTGGCCAGAAGGCCAAAGGCCCAGAGAATACTGGTTACTAAAAATTTCGGGGGACTAAAGGCCATAATGATCGCTAAAAAACCGCCCATGGCAAGTGCTGCATATCCCCATTTCATTTTTTTGGCAGAGGCCATTTCCGGCGCAATAATACCCAGAAGATCCGAGCCCACAAGTCCTGCAATGGCCATCAGATTACCACCGATGGTGGAAAGTCCGGCTGCCACGGCACCGCCCATAACAAAGGCCGCTACCAGGGTCGGGTTATAAAATACATTGAGAATCAACAGGGTCTGATCTGCTTTCTCGATAATTCTTCCCGTGGTGGCCGTAAAAAAGTTTCCTGCAAATCCAACGGCATAGGTGCCGGAAAACAGAAGTCCCAGGAAAAGAGCGAACCAGACAACGGCCCACCTTGCACTTTTAACCGAGGAAGCGGTGAAAACCTTCATGGCCAGATGGGGAAGTGCTATCGGGCCTAAAGTAAAGGCCGGAATCAGGGCGAAGTACCATCTGAAATCATATTTCATGTCAAAAAAGGTAGGAACGTTTTTGATCATATCTGGAACCATATCACCGTAGGCCAGGGGCGGAAACCACCATCCAGAGGATCCCATCAATTTCATGATAGCGCCCATAGGAACAATCATGGCAATGGTCATGACCACCATCTGAAAGGCGGCATTGTAAGAGGCTCCGTACATGCCGCCCACGGTGATAAACCCGACGGTGGCAACGCCTGCAACAACAATGGCGATGTTATAGGGAACCCCGAAAAGCAGCTCAAAGGCACGGCCCAGACCGATCATCTGGCCCAGGGCATACATGATCATGATCAGGATCATCCAGCAGACAATAACGATGGTGGAAGGTTTCCCGTAGCGCTGACGAATAAAGGTGGCCGGTGTAAAGGCTTTCATCCGTCTCAGGCTGGTGCCGTATAAAAGGGTCAACAAAGGGATGGAGATGGCCCATTGGATCCAGAGGTAGACAAAGGGAACCTGGAGGTTCATAATCAGGGCAATTACCCCTAGAAAGGTAGCAAGGCTGGCCCAGGTGGCGGCCATTCCAAGTCCATTGGTTACGGGTCCTATGGAAAACCCGGCTGCATAAAAATCCTCATCGGAAACGGTTTTCTTAGAGGCGGTATACCCCACATAATAAAAGATCATGAAAAGGAGTCCCACAATCCCGAGTCCTACCCAGACGTTGCTTAATGCATATTCAGCTGGCATGGTTGCCTCCTTATTGGATTAATGTGTCTGTATCGGTTTCTGTCACAGGGGGAAGAGAATTAACATATTCTTCCATTTCATCATCAAACTTATTGCACATGATGGTCATCACAAGACAAACGCCAGCAACGCCAAACCATCCCAATAAAATGGGCAGGATGTATTGGATTGGAAATCCCCAGAGACTTCCCTGCTGAAGGGAGGGAAATAGAACAAAAATGGAGGCCGAGTGCCCCATTAAAAGCAATAAGGCAGAGAAAACAAGGGTCAGTCTGATCTCCTTTTTGTAGAGCTTTTCTTTCATGTTTTTAACTCCTGTTCGTAAAGATGTTTTTGGTTAATACTATTTGGCTAATGTTATTTTTTCTTGGAACTCAGTTCAGGGAACTGATGATAGAAAAATTCGTTGGAGTTCTCTCCTTTTTTGCCGTTTTCGTTTTCCCTCAACTCGATCCTGCGGATTTTACCGCTGATGGTCTTGGGCAGTTCGGTCACGAACTCAATGATTCTGGGGATTTTGAATTTGGCCAATACTAAAATGGTGTGCTGGAACAATTCCAGGGCAAGTTCCCTGGATGGCTCATTGCCATTGGTCAGGATAACAAAGGCTTTGACCAGTTGATGCCGTTTGGGATCTGGAACCCCGACAACTGCTGTTTCCATGACGGCGATATGTTCTATTAACGCACTTTCCACTTCAAAGGGCCCCACACGGAAATCCGAAGATTTGATGACATCATCGGAACGACCGACAAACCACCAGTATCCGTCTTTGTCAAATGTGGCCTTGTCACCCGTGTAATAAAGACCGTGCTGGAATGCTTCTGCGGTTTTTGCTTCATTGTCAATGTATTCCTGGAACAGGCCGATGGCCCGCCAATTGTTCAGGCGAACCACAATGTGACCGGTTTCGTCAGGTGTCGTAATTTGGTTTCCCTCATCATCGGCCAGGATGACGTCGTACATGTATGAGGGATACCCAAAGGACCCCAGACGCATCTTGTCTACCATCCAGGGTGGGTTTCCGATCATGGCGGTGGATTCGGTCTGGCCGTAGAAATCACGGATTTGAGTACCAGTACCTTCTCTCCACTGGTCAATGACTTCCGGATTCAAAGGTTCGCCTGCGCTGATGGAATATTTCATGGCAGAAAGGTCGTATTTTGAAAGATCCAGGCCGACAAAGGCGCGCCATGCCGTTGGCGGGGCACAGAAAGAATTAACTTTATATTTGGCCACGGCAGCGAGATATTTTTCAATATCCAATACCGTGAAATTGAAGCCCGTGGCAGTGGCCCCCATGTTAAAGGGAGCGAAAAAGCTGCTCCATGCCCATTTGGCCCATCCGGGTGCGCTCAGGTTATGGTGGACATCTCCTGGTTCCAGGCCGATGATGATGGCGGTGGACAGATGTCCCAGGGGGTATGAAACCGCAGAGTGTCCGACCCGCTTGGGAAGCCCTGTGGTTCCCGAGGTAAAAAAGCAGAAAAGGACATCTTCATTGCTCACATCCGCAGCTTGGGCTTGTGGGTTTTCCTGGGCAATATCCGCATAGGAGGTCCAGCCTTCTTTTTGTCCCAGAACAATCTTTGCCTTGGGGGTACAATTGGCTTTTTTCA
>CAXHYW010000021.1:0-15590 GCA_964021475.1 uncultured Desulfobacteraceae bacterium
ACAAAGAAAAATAATGAAGTATCGGTTTGCGGGAAGGCTAGTGGTTTATTTCCGGAGATGGACATTGTTCTTCAGGTATGGCCAGGTATTATTCCAATGATTTCACAATGATATGTTGAAAATTAATTGTTTTGTAATGGTTCTAATTTATAAGTCATGTTTGAATCGCACATCTCAACGATAGAAAAATTTTCCATGCTTGATTCTATTTCTAGGGAAGAAAAAATTCCGGAGAACATTGTACCTGGGTATGCTTTGCCCGAGATATCAATTTGTGCAATATTTTCCTGGTAACGCGCCCACTCAAAAAATATATATAAGCTTTCTTCTAATCTTGAAATTGCAGCGTTTGTTTTTGGCAATAAAGAATTGATTTTATCTTCAAGCTTAGCTGCTGTTTGGTCATGGATTTTTTTTGTTTTGTTCATCTCTTTGAGCGAGACAATTGATTGTTCAATTCTTTTTTCAAAATTTGAAATTAGTTTGATGATATTTTTTAGTTTTGATTTAGTAAATGCGTCTTTGTTTTTTTTGAACTCCAGCGAAAGATGTTTTTTCTTAGTCTTCGCACGGTCATGAAACATTTTCAGTTCAATCATTTTTTGAAATATTTTTTTAGAAAGTTGGTTTTGTTCTTCTTTTTTTTCTTTCAGTGTTTCAAGTTTTGATGAGATAAGATCTATTTCATGAGCAATTGATTTTCCAACTTCAAGGAGATGGTATTCTCCTCCGGCTGAGATGGTGCAGGATCTTGTTTTCTCACTTCCTGCCCCGGCCAGTTTAACCCCTTTCTTGGCAAAAAGATTCGAAGAGATTATCCGGCATCCCGGGGAATCAACTTTGCCGCTACAGGTGATTTTGGAATCGAAAATTTCATTTTTAATATAAATGTTTCCAAAAGTTTCAATTTGGCAATTGTGCAAATAACGGGCATGGATATCTCCCTGGGACCGGATAATGGTATCGGTGATGCCCACATCTACCCGTATGGTGCCAATGGATTCTATCCTCGCCCCCCTGATTTCTCTGGCCTTAATGGTTCCAGCTGTGATCGGATAAGCGCCTGTTAATACACCGGATATCGATAAATTAGCATAGGGTTCCAGGGGGCCGTATCGCAAGTCAGCATCTTCAAGAACATGGATGATGGGGTGGACAAACAATCTTCCTTCAATGGACAATGACGCAACCCCTGTCTTGGCAGCCAAAAAACTGGCACCATCTTGTGAGAGCCTGGTCCCCGTACCGCATCGGATGACAGTTTTTTTGCTTAAATCCTGATGAATGTCCTTGCCAAAAACATCTTTTACAACCAAGGTGTTGGGGCTAAGATCCTGTTCTACCAGCGTCTCTCCCTTTCTTTTCTCGCCTCTTTCCGTGAGGTCGGTTTCCAGATGGAAGATGCATTTTTTTGCTGTTATGAGTTTTGATGAAAAATCAGACCTGGCAGCGGCAAAATTAAGGTTCCCCAGATTCAGTTGACTTTGGAGCAGTGCATCTGAGTATATACCGTTTGTAATACCATGGGATTTTAAAAGGATTTTGATATCGGGGACTAGGACTTCAGGCAAATATTTTTTATCAATTTTTATCCCTGCCATCATTTTGTCAGGGCTGATAATCACCTGAATGTCGGGCTCTTTTACTTCGGAATCCGGGACACCCACGGATCTGTTCTGATCCACAAGAATGATGTTTTTTTGTTCCTCTGTTATGAACGCCATGGAGACCATGACATCCCCCAGAATTTTTAAAGTGTTCTCTTTTTCAAATTCTTCTTCCTGTACTCTCTGGGCAATCGCCACTTCCCGTTCTGTTGCCAGCCCTTTTTCTGTTAAGCTTGCGGCAAATTCCCGATCCAATACTTTTATCCTCAGGAATTTTTTTTCATAATCCGATAGTTCTGAATCCTCTTCAGGAGCCAGAGATACATCTTCTTTGTCCGTTGTTTCCGGTGGCAGTTCGTTTTCTTGTTTTGCGGAATAAGTTTTTTCTGGTCGCTGTTCCAGTAAAAGTTGTTCCTTTAATACATGGTTTTTTTGTTTTGCGGTGATCACCCGGGATTCAATTAGAATATCCCCGATCAGTTTTTTGACCCTGGCTCGTTTGAACTCTTCTTTTTGGAAGGAGATTGCTTTCTGAACATCAACTTTGGTTGCAAACCCCTTTTCAATTGCAATTCGTCCAAATTCTTCACCCATTTTTTTGATGACATAGTATTCTTGTATCAGCTTTAATAGCCCGATTTGATAACGGGTTGCCAACTTCTGGCCCAGAAGAAGTTCTCCAAAATCAATTGGATTCTTTTCTTTTTTCCGTAATGCATGCAATGCAGTTAGTTGACGGTACTTATCTTGATCAAGGGTGCCGTATTGCAGGGCAAGACTTGCTATTGTCGGGATGTCATTGGAATGGGGCACAGGCTGTTTTTCCCAAGAAGGTTTCAATTATTAGTTTGATACTTTCAGGATAATGATTTTAGGACATAAAGTAAATAATTAAGATAACTCAAGGATTGGTGTCTCCCATTTTCTGACGTTCAAACGCTTTTGTGCTAATACAACTCCCCAAGGTCAATATGGGATTCAAAATGGGTTTTCAGTAAATCATAATCTTTTTCTTTTTGTTCAGCCATGCTTTCTTGTTCAGTCACAAGTTCGGGCAATCCGATTAGCTCAAGCCACTTGGAAGAAATACCCGGGGTGTCAAAAAAACCGTGGATATAGGTCCCTGTTACCCGATGGTCTTCAGACATACACCCTTCTGTCTCATTACACCCTTTTGAATTTCTTGAGGATATATTGAGAAGGGGAGAACCGGAGCTTAGGTTGGTAAATCCCATGTGGATTTCATATCCACGGCCTGGAGTACCCTCCCATTCAAATTCACTCAATGTCGTCGTCTTTGGGGCTTTTAACATGGTTTTTATGGGAAGTAACCCAAGTCCCCTGGTTTGTCCGGGTTTGCCTTCTAACCCTTCGGGGTCCTCCACCCAGGAGCCCAGCATTTGATATCCACCGCAAATGCCCATAATATGACCCTTTTGTCGGTGGTATTCCTTTAAAGGAGATTCAAACTTAATTTTAAGCCAATCAAGATCTGCCCGGGTATTTTTAGATCCGGGGATGATCACTGCATCAAACCTGGATAAATTCTGGGGGGAGTCAATAAATACTAATTGGAGTCCTTTTATATGGGCCAGGGCATGAAAATCTGTGAAATTGGCAATGTGGGGCAATCGAATCACGGCGATAGCTGCTTTTTTGGGGTCTAACTTGTTTAAATTAGAACAGTTTTCGATTTCTACTGAATCTTCGGCATCAATTTTGAAATGGGAATACCAGGGTAAAACACCAAACACTTTTTTTCCGGTTCTTTTTTGTATCCAGTCCACCCCATCCTTGAAAAGGGCAATATCTCCTCTGAACCGGTTGATGATAAATCCTTTCACCATATCCCTGTAATTGTCTGGAAGGCAGTCAAGGGTTCCCACCAACTGTGCGAAGACGCCTCCCCTGTGAATATCTGCTGTCAGCACCACATCTGCATTTGCATACTCGGCCATGGGAAAATTAACTATGTCCGTGGCCATGAGGTTGACCTCTGCACAGGACCCTGCCCCTTCCAGTATGATTCGGTCATATTTGTTGGACAATCGGTCAAAGGCCTCACAGGCTTTCTCGAAATAAAATCCTTTGTTCCGATGATAGTCCATGGCCGTTTGATTGCCATGTACCAGGCCGTTTAATATGACCTGTGACTGTTTTTCTCCCGTGGGCTTGAGCAGAATCGGGTTCATGTCCACATGGGGGGCAATTTTAGCAGCTTCTGCCTGTACAATCTGTGCCCGTCCCATTTCAAGGCCTTCCGGGGTGATGCCGGAATTGTTTGACATGTTTTGTGATTTATAGGGGGCCACCCGGATTCCTTTGTCCGCAAGAATTCGACAAATTCCTGCTGCAACCACGCTTTTTCCTACATCTGAACCTGTACCCAGAACGGCAATGTTTTTTGTCATTTTTCGATCCCCACCCGGGCCACAACCCCTTGTTTGTAATAATGCTTGATTTCTTTCATCTCTGTCACCAGGTCTGCTTTGTCCATCACTAACTTTGTGGCTCCCCGGCCGGTGATTACCAACTCGACATTATCGGGTTTCATATCAATTAGTGCCAACAAATCTTCTTCGGAAAAAAGGTGACACATAACCGCCACATTTCCTTCTTCCGCAATCACCAGATCATGCTCATTGTTTTTAAGCAGATCACAAAGCTTTTGATATCCCCGGGCCCCTGCTGCCTTATCTTCTTCAGACGGGTTGCCTTTGACAAATTTGCCCAGGCCGTATTGTTCGACTGTTATGTTTTCAAATTTGGACAAGGCTTTTATTTCAGAGTAATCTCCTTTCTTCAGAAACTGGACAATATAGACTTTCAGGCCGGCTCCCGCAGCTCTGACAGCCAGCCCTATGCTTGCAGTGGTTTTGCCTTTACCATTACCCGTATAAACCTGTACATATCCTTTCATCCTCTGTTCTCCTGTCTATTTTAGGTTTCTGTTAAAGGTCGTATTTTTTGGAATACCCCCGGGGGGTAAATAAAAAATCCATATATCTTACAGAAGCACTGGAACCTATAAATAATATGGTTTGCATGCCTACGGTTGCCTTGTCGAGTTGATCGAGCCTGGTAAAGGAGACCTCTTGGTTCTCTCTCATGGCGCCGGTAACAATTCCCACTGGCGTGGAACCCTCTCTGTGCTCAAGGATGAGTTCCTGGGCTCTTTTCAATTGCCAGTCTCTTTTTTTGCTTTTGGGGTTGTACAAGACAATGACAAAATCGGCCATGGCTGCACAGGACAGGCGTTTTTCAATTTTCTCCCATTCTGTGAGCAGGTCACTCAGGGAAATCGCCGCAAAGTCATGGGTTAACGGTGCTCCGGCAAGGGCTGCTCCTGCCGCAAGGGCGGGGATTCCCGGCACAATTTCAAGTTCTATATATTCTTCTGAACAGGGAACTTCCTGATTTTCAAGTGTTCTGAATAATTTAATGTTCTTTTGTTCGCAAATTTCGAAAACCAGGCCGGCCATGGCATATATCCCGGAATCTCCACCCGATATCAGGGCACAGGATTCTCCTGTTAACGCCGTCTCAATCGCCCGTTCCACCCGTTCAACTTCTTTCATCATCCCGGTCGAAATTATTTTTTTGTTTTCCGTAAGTTCCTGGATCAAATCTACATAGGTGGTGTAGCCTGCGATGCAGTCTACCTGCTCTATGACCTGTACCGCCCGGTTGGACATGTGGCTCACGCTGCCCGGGCCTGTCCCCACCACATACAACTTCATTGTTTTAACGCCACGGCGATGGTCACATCCTTGTTTTTCTTCTTTGTCACAATCAATCGGCCCCTTTCTGCTGCCAGAATCGCTGCTGCTTCGCATACGCTTTTTACTCCTAAATGTTTTTCAACCATCTTTGATGGGGTTTCTATGGTATCAACTGAGTTTAGTTGGGTTTTATCATAAAATTTTATGGGCAGATCCAGCTTGTCTGCTAATTCTAACAAGCCGACCTCATCGAGTTTTACATCTGTTGTGGCCAGGGTAAACACCGAGTTTAAGCTAATCCCTTCTTCATTTAAGACCGACCCAAGAAACTCATGGATTACGTTTATGGGGGTGTTCCGGTTACACCCTATTCCAACGCTTAAGGTTCGGGGTCGTAATATGAGTGTTTCACGTGGAACTTTGATGGTTTTCCAGGTGCAGACCACCCCGGCCCCTTGTGTTGGGACGCTTGAGTTATGGATGAACGCTTCCGGTATCTGATCGTTGATGTAACCTTCTGGGTCGTACACCGACATGGTTTCCTTCTTAAGGAAAACCATGTTGATGTTTTTGATGGCTTCTGGATTTTCAATGTAGAGATTGTTCTGCTGGGCGATCAGATCAATGGAAGGCAATCCATTGATATCCGTTGCGGTGGTGATGACGGGACTGGCATCGACAAGGGTGGCGATTCGCTGAGTTAGGCGGTTGGCTCCCCCTAAATGTCCGGAAAGCAGGCTGATGGCATGAACCCCCTTGTCATCCAAAACAATAACAGCGGGATCCGTGGTTTTGGACTGAATCAATGGCGCAATCATGCGAACGGCAATGCCAGTTGCGAAAATAAAAATATGGGCAGAAAATTCAAAGAATTGAACAGACAGTTCATCTGCTAATCTGTTGAACGAAGAAACGTCCTTTATTTGATCGCACCCCATGGCGGCTAAATTGCCTGCATTCGGGTTTGCCCCAAGGTCTGGTTGGAATTTGTTTTGAAGTTTTTCAGAAACAAACAGCCTGGCCCCACCCATCCCTTCACAAATCTTGTGTCCCAAGCTAAGTCCGTTGGGCGTGATAGCCCAGACAGCAACGTTTGGAGAGGCTGTTTTATTTTTGTGCGGCTTGTCTGTAGCCATGGGAAAACCCTGCATCATATAATTTGGATTGAATAAGGGCATTGTCTCCATTGCTGGCTTCAACTGCTTTTCCTACAATTATGAGCGCATGGCGAGTGATATTATTCTCTTCACAGGTTTTTACCAGGTTTTGGGCCTGGGTGTAAAATATTTTTTCTTCCGGGTGGCTCACCTTGTAGGCGATGGCGCAGAGAGATTCCTTGCCATAGTAGATTTCCAGGATTCTTTGAACTTTTTTAGCTTGTCCAATGCTTAGATATATGGCCATGGAGGATTGGTGGGCGGCAAGCTTTTCAAGATCTTCGCTTTCAGGGACAGGGGTTCTGCCGGATACCCGGGTTAGAATTAAGGTCTGGGTCACTTCCGGGAGTGTGTATTCCATTCCCATCTTAGAGGCTGCGGCAAAGGCTGCCGTTACACCCGGCAAAACCTCATAGGGAATACCAAGTTTCTGAAGTTCCCGAATTTGCTCAAAAATAGCCCCATATAAAGAGGGGTCTCCTGTGTGAAGACGAACCACTCGTTTCCCAAGAGCGTGGTATTCTTTGATCTTGCCAATAATCTGTTCCAGATTCATGCCGGCGCTGGAAATGGTTTCGGTGTGTGTTCCCTTCCAACAGAGAACCGCTTCCGGGACCAGTGATCCGGCATAAATGATCAGATTCGCTGATTCCAGTGCTTTCATGGATTTGATGGTCATCAGTTCCGGATCGCCGGGTCCGGCCCCTGCAAAAATGACTTTGTTTTCTATATCGCTCATTGGGGTTCAACCTTGTTTTGTGGTTTTCTGCCTGAAATAATCCAGACAGGGTTTAAGGGTTCTAATCGGTCTCCATAGGGCATGGGTTTTGATCGGGAGACCTGGACATGCACCATTTCAAAAGAGAACCTGTTTTGTTTTAGAACCCGTATGGCCGTTTCCATGTTCTGGATCAATACGGTATTGATAACAATGGTGCCCCCTTCTTTGAGGCGACCACAGCAGGTCTCCATGATCTGTTCAAGGTGGCTACCGCCGCCGCCAATAAAAATTCTATCAGGATCACTTAATTGGTCGGCTCCTTTTGGAAAATCCAGGTTTAAAATTTTAATATTGGACTGGTTAAATATTTGGATGTTGCGGATGATATCTGGAATTCTTTCCTGGTTTTTTTCAACGGTAAAGACGAAGCCCCAGGGTATGAGGGTCGCAGCTTCTATGCCCACTGATCCGGACCCAGATCCGATATCCCAAAGAATATGGTCTTTTCTGATAAGTTCTAATTTTGAGAGTGTGATACTTCGGATTTCCGATTTAGTGATCAACCCTTTGGAATGGCGAAAAAGAGAGTCGTCCATGCCGATATGTGTTTCAGGTGAAATGCATTTTCTGGGATGACCGGACTTTAAAAGAATAACGATATTGGGGTGGTCAAAATCAAGCTCGGAAATCTTGCTGTAATTGTCAAACCAGGTGATTTTTTCTTTGGTTTCATCTCCCAGGTTCTCCAGGACACAAAATTTGAATCCGGATAGCTCCTGGCGCAGCAACATGGAAGCTATATATGCTGCGTCCATTGTTCGATCGGTTAAAAAAGCAACCTTGGTTTCCCTTCCCAGGCTTGAAAAGGGAAAATCTTTACATTTCCCATGGAGGCTTATAACCTTTGCATCATGCCAGGGCTCACCAATTGCAGCAAAGGCGGCTGACACCGATGAAATGTTCGGGTGAATCAGAAGATGTTTTTTGTCTATATGTTTGGAAAGTGTACTTCCGATTCCGTAGAATAGCGGATCCCCTGATGCCAGTACCACCACTTTTTTGTTAACCATTTGTTCTTTGATTTGTTCAATCACCTGTTCAATGGCACCGGTGATGGGCAGCGTGTCTCCTTTGTGGTCCGCAAACATCTTAAGGTGCCGCTTGCCCCCCACCAGCAGATCTGCTGATTGGATAATCTTGATATGGGCTGGCGTCAGATCTTTTTTCCCCAGGCCGATTCCGATGATTTCTATGGGTTCCATGTTATACCGCCAAAAAATAATATAAAGTTCCAATGAAAAGAATACTTACCATCCTAAAAAATTGTCCTGACAATAGCAATTGTAATCCCATTTTAGGAGAGAAAATTCCCATATACCGGGGCAGCTGATGCCTAAGGGCTCTTATGGGAAAGGCAAGGACGTTGCCTAACAGCAGGGCGATTACGGTTTGCTTGACGCTGAGAATCCCGGCATTCATCAGGGCTCCGGCTGCGGCAAACCCCGAGGTGAATTCAGCAGCAAAACTTAAAATGATCACGGATAAGGATTCAACCGGCATAAGTGTCACGGTGACATATGTCGATAAGGTTCTGTTTAAATAGTCAAATGCGCCATTTGTGTTCAAAATGTATACCAGGGTATAAATGGGGAGCACCCAGGTGAAGATATGGGCAATGCGGACAGGTAGCCGATTTTTAATGATCTTTAGAAGCGCAATAAACTCAGGCTTTTTTCTATCCGTCTCCTCTCTTTTGGACTGTGTTTCATTTGTTAGTCCATCTGGGGAGTTTTCCTCTGGTCCAATCTGTTCCGATCTAATCCGATTTGATTTAATCTGACCTGATCTAACCTGATTGGGTCCTTTGAGAAAAAAATGTCCAAAGGCAAGAAAACAAATGGTTCTGGACAAGGTGGCCAGAAAGGTGATTAAAAAATAAAATGCGCCGGCTATTCCCGTAAACGGGAGCACAATGAACATGGTGGTGGGAAGATGAAGAAAAAATGCGGGAAACTGGTTTATGTAATTGGCCAAAAAAAGTTGCAGTTTTGAAATTTTGTTTTCTTCATAAAATTCCAACAGCATTGCGTTTGCAGCGGCCCCTGATATAAAGGCCATGGTGAACGCAGCGCTGCAATGGTTCCCCATTCTGGAGTACCGGAATAGCGGGCGTGCTAAAACCGCCACCTGCCTTGTCCAGCCCATGGCTTCAATGATCTGACCCGCCACAAGACCCAGTGTGATGAACCCCATGAGTCGCACCAGGGGAAGCCCAAGCCTTTTGATACCAGAAGACAGTGAAAGGGGATCAAAATAAAAGGTGCTTACACCCAGGATTAACAGCGTGAACAGAACAGACAGGCATAGCTTCTGGTAGTTTATCTGCGGGACCCTTTTTTTGGTTTGGCCTTGTTTCATTTTGATGCCAGAATCAATGTCCAGTAGTCAGGCTCTCTTGTTTCAAGTGTATCCAGATTTTCTATGATCTCTTCATTTTTACGTCCGCATTTGGAAACCGCTACGCCATTAGTGTAAAGACCGGCATCTTTCAGGGCCATGTTAATGTCTGTAATATTTTTATATGCCTTGACAATGGCCACATTCTCGACCTCTTTTACCTGTCTGATCCGATCTCCACCATAGGCACCAGATGTTACCAAAAGGGACTCTTCTCCTTCTACCAAGATTCTGTTCAACCTGGCTGATGCTGCATGGAAAGAGGTAATGCCGGGAATGGTCTCAATGTCGGCTTCGGGCATGATACATTTCATTTTCTTTAAAATATATCCAAAGGTCGAATAGGTGGTGGGGTCGCCAAGGGTGAGAAATACGGCTGTCATGCCCTGCTTCATTACAGAAGAAATCTGCTTTGCATTTGCAATCCATGCGGCTTCCACCTCTTCCTCATTTTTGGTCATGGGAAAACCTAGGTGTTCAATTCTGGCATTTGAAGATATATAAGGAGATGCTATTTCAACCGCCAGGCTATAGGTGTTTTTACTGGAAGCCGCTGTGAAGATAATATCTGCTTCCTTGATTACCCTAACCGCTTTCACTGTAATCAGTTCAGGGTCCCCTGGTCCTACACCCACGCCAAATAATTTACCTGTTTTCATCATTCGTTATCCTTTTTTAACATGATTTGACTGAAAATATCCGGGTAGAGAATTTTCCCGATGGTAACAATTCCCATATATAATCTGGGAACCGGACGGGAAACAATATTTTCATCAATTAAAAAAACCTGTTTATCTTTGATTGCTTTGATTATTTGAAATCCGGGTTCATTGAGAATCTGTTCTTTTTGTACCGGATTCATAATTCCATTCTGGGCCAGGAAAACATCAATTTGCGAGGCCTTTTCCAAAATCTGTTCCTTTCCATAAACGGCAATGTTGGTATTTCGTGATGCCCTGGCATCGGCGGCCACATTGATGCCCCCTGCTGTTTCCAGAGCAAAGATCGGCATGGAGCCGGGGGTAAAGGTTTTCATCCGGGTATGTATTGCCTGGAAATAGACCTTTTTTTTCTGGGTAACTGCCAGGGTAAGTGTATGGATGCGGGCAATTTTATCCTGGAATGTGGAAACCATTTTTTGCGCCCTTTCCTGTTTCCCGGTTAACCGGCCAAGGGTTAACCAATATTCATACATCTGTGTCACCGTGCCCGGCTGAAGGGAAACCACTGTGATTCCATATTTTTCAAGTTGCGTAACAAACCCAGGGTATCCATTGTCGATCATGGGCCGGATCAATACCAGATCCGGCATACTTCCGATAAATTTTTCAGGATCATCGTGGTAGGAAAATTTTTGTTTTTCCTTGGCCTGGTCAGGAAAGACGTCATTCACAGAGACGCCTATGATCTGGTCTTCAAGACCCAGGTAAAAAAGGTTTTCCGTGTGAGCACCATAAAGGGAGATGATCCTTTTAAAGGGTGTTTTAACCTCAATCTTTCTGCCCCGGCTATCCATAATCATATCCGCCGCAAAGGATTGGGTGAATACACCCATGATACACCAGCAAAAGACGCAACAGCAAAAAGCCATTGTCAGCCACTTATATGCGGTTGTCTTATGTGGTTTTGCCTTATATGGTTTTAAAGTAGACTTGTTTTGCCTGGACATAGTCATTAAATTCAACCTTTGATTCAACCTGAAAAACCTGTTCAATATTTTCCCGGGTCATGGTGTCCTGGGTGCTTCCGCTGGCCGTAATTTCTCCGTTCTTTAGAAACACAATTTCATCTGCCCAGGCTGCAGCAAGATTTAAATCATGGAGAACACAGATAATTGTTTTCTTTGTTCGTTGGATCATTTTTTTTATAAGACCCAGCATTGCCAGGGTATGATTAATATCCATATTGGAAAATGCTTCGTCTAAAAGCAGTACGGGTGTGTCCTGGCACAGGGCCCTGGCTAAAATGCAGCGTTGTTTCTCTCCCCCGGACAATTGGGTCACTCGTCGTTTTTTAAGATGGGAGATTCCTGTTATATCCATGGCTTGAGTCACCCCATCCACATCTGATTGGGAGGGGTGGGAAAACCGTTTGATAAAGGGGTGTCTACCCATCATCACCACCTCCTCCACTGAGAAAGGAAAATTGATGTAATAATCCTGGGAGACCAGGGAGAGGGTTTGGGCAATCTGATTTTTCGATAATATGGAAAGTTTGGCCGCATCCAGGAGAATTTCTCCCTTGTTAGGGGGCATGAAACCCGAAATAAGGTCCAGAAGTGTTGTTTTTCCACTTCCGTTGGGGCCGAGGATCCCATGAAATTTCCCCGGGGAAAATCTATGGGAAAGATCCTTGATGATGGGGGTTTCTCCATGGGAAAACCAGATATTTTGAATGTTGATTTCCATGGGTTATCTCAACCGGCTTCTTTTAAATATCCAGCAAAAGACAGGTCCGCCGATCAGAGCGGTGAGAATGCCGATGGGAATCTCATGGGGCAACACTGCCCGGGTAATAGTGTCGGCCAACAGCAGTAAAAAAGCACCGACAATCATGGAAGCGGGAAGCAGCTTTCTGTTGTCAGGTCCTGTAACAAACCGAACCATGTGGGGAACCAGAAGTCCCACAAACCCAATGATCCCGGAGACAGATACGCAGATGGCAGCCAGCATGGAACCAGTTATCAAAAGAAGCAACGTTATTTTTTTTGTGTCCACACCCAGGCTGGACGCGGCTTTGTCTCCCAGGGAAATCAGATTCAGATCCCTGGCAAAATAGATGGCAATTAAAAATCCCAGGACCAGAAAACCCAAAATGACCCAAAAGTTCATCCAGGTTTTGGAGGCAAAACTGCCCATGAGCCAGAAAATGATAACGGAAACCTGTTCATTGGCAAGGAATTTTAAAAAACTGATTCCGGCCGAAAGAATGGCCGCCACAATAATGCCGGAGAGGATCAAATTGTTGGACGAAAGCCCGCTTACAGATCCTTTTCCCGGGGAGGAATAGGATAAAAAAATGACAAAAAACAGGGTGGCACAGGCGCCGGTGAATGCAAATGCCGGGATAGAAACAAAGGCAGCCCCAAGATTCAGCAAAATCGCAATGCATGCCCCAAAGGCGGCTCCGGCTGAAACTCCAAGGGTGTAAGGGTCTGCCAGGGGATTCAATAATATTCCCTGGAACAGCACACCGGATATGGAAAGGGCGGCGCCAACAGCCGCACAGGTGAGGATTCTGGGTAGCCGTACATCAAAAATCACCGCAGCAAAAATCTCTTTTGAAGGCGTGTCAATATCCATTGTCCCGAAAACTTTTCCCGCTATCATTCTAAAAAGTTCTTCCATGGGAATGGAAATATATCCCATGGAAAGGGAGACCATGATCATTCCGCAAAGAAAGAGGGAAAATAGCGCTAACATACTATTAAAATAGTTCGTGAAGATCATCCGGTTCCATCCCGATTCTTTATGCGGTTTTTTTGAAATGGTTTTTTCAATTGGATGATTCATTCTGGTCCAGCCATTTGTTCCATGTGAAACAACAATGACGGGTTTCCCCTTCTTCCTATATTTTTTGCCCGTTCCCTTTGGGAAGGTCCAATAAAAAAACCCATATCAAAAAAAGTTTCTGATATGGGAACCGAATTTATCCACATTATGCTGATCTACCCAAATCCTCGCGGGTATAAACGATCAAGCCTTCAGGCAGGTTTTCTGGCTTCCGGATCGGCTTACTTGTCACCCCTTCCCGTTGAAAAAAATTTTTCAGCAGTGGTTGTGGTGATTTTCATCCCCGGTCACAGCGGCGGGTCCGTTCCTGAGTTTCACAGGATTCCCTTTTAACTGCAGTTCGCAGCACCTGAAATATCCAGTCAAAATAACCCTTTCCCCCAAAGGTGTCAAGGAAAAAGGCCCTGGGGAAAGCCGGTGAAGAAATCACTGGAATTAAAAGGTTAGTGATTATTATTTTCTAAAAATATGGGTTTTTAACACATCAAATTTATTAAATCCGGTTTTTAATGAAAATAAAATGGATAAAATAACACTGAAGAATTCGGTATAGAAAATACATGCCATGATGGCAATCTGATATTTGATGGCAACAATGGGAATGGACCCGCCCAGAATCTGACCGGTCATCATGCCGGGCAAAGAAACCAGTCCTATGGTGGCCATGGACGCAAGCGTCGGGTTGATGGCGGCCACAAGGCTTTCCCTGAACCAGGGCTTGAGTGCCTGGGCCCGGTTGTTGAAAAGAGTGAGAGAATAAAGATATTCCCGTTCATTTTTTTTGATACCCGAATAAAAATTGGTGAGTCCGATGATAATGCTTCTCAGGCAGTTTCCCAACAGCATCCCACCGATGGGTACCAGGTATTTGGCTTCAAACAGGTTGTCAATACGGACCACCACCCCATTGAAAAAAAGTAAAACAAGGGCAAATGGGATCAGCAGGGAGAAAAACAGAGGGGTGAAAAAAAGGCGAACTTTAAGATTACTGGCTTTTAAGATGGAATGACAGGCAATGGAAATCATGAGCAGTAGATATACCCCGTTGAGCCATGGGGAATCAAATTTGAATAAAAATTCTAGATAAAACCCCACAAAGCTCAATTGAAGGACCATTCTGGTAATTCCAACGATGATCTCTCGATTGATCCCAAGTTTCAGATACCGACTAATGTAAAGGATGGGAAAAAGAAATATCAACAAAGATGCAAGGGAAAAGAGGCTTAAATCCTGGGCGCCCATATTATGACCACCCTTCGATTCGAACGATTGAATTGTTCTGCCAGCAATGGTCGTGGGAAATGATGATCATAGTTTTATCCAGGGATAGAATATGGGTGGCAATCTTTTTTTTCATGGCATCATCCAGTGCCGAAGTGGGTTCATCCAAAAGCCAGATGGGGCGATCCAGCAAAAACCCCATCAGAAGCCCTATTCTCTGGCGTTCACCACCGGACAATTCCCTTGTTCTCTTCTTCAGAATGTCCGGGGAAACTTCCAGAAATATTAAGTGTTGGTTTACTTCTTCCATGGGCAGTTCTTTGGAGAAATTAAATTCCCAGACTATGGTCAAAAGCCTAAGAATAATATCATCCATAAGGTCGATATCCTGACTTAAATAAAATATTTCTTGTCGGATTTGATGGATCTGCTCTTGGATTAAATCCAGTCCATTTACCAAAATATGTCCTGATTCGGGCTGTTCAAACCCGAGAATCAGACGGAACAGGCTTGTCTTGCCGATACCCGATTTCCCTAAGATTAATACTTTTTCATTTTTTTCCACACAAAGGGTCAGGTTTGAAAAAATTTTTGTGTTACCCACACCATGGCTGACAGATTCAAAGGAGATCACGGATTCTTCCATAATACTATTTAAGGGTGTTGAAATTGATATGTAAATTTTATCAATAACATTTATAAATTCAAAGCTTTATGTCGACAAAACCTTTGTTTAAGTGTGTGGTTTTTAAGAGACAAATCGAAAAAACAAAAAAACAGAGGTAATATGCATGGAAAAAATATCAAACGAATAGTGATAAAGCAATTGAAATCTAATCATTTATTCTGCTTGACATTGTTTTGGCGATTGTTTTAAATGTTATTTTTTGCTTAAAAAGGAGATTAGAATTGATTTAATCATTCTTCTTTAGCAATTTTTCACCATTTAAACATGCAAAAATTTGGGAATAAGACAAATTTGGAGAGAGCCATGGAGATGGAAGACTGGCAAGAACAGATAAAAAACTCTGTAAACTCTATCGCAGAACTTCGTGACCGGGGGTTTAAGGTGGAAGATGTTGAGAAAACCTTTCCTATGAGGATAACTCCCCACATACTTTCACTCATGGACAAAGACACTTCCACATGTGTTATTGCAAAAGAAGTCGTTCCATCTCCTTTTGAGCGGATCA
>CAXHYW010000022.1:0-15195 GCA_964021475.1 uncultured Desulfobacteraceae bacterium
ACGGCATACGAGCTTCTCCGGAGTGACTGGGTTCAGACGTGTGCTCTTCCGATCTCCATTTTGGGTTTTCCCAAAATAGGGTTGTTGGTTTCGATAGCCATTGTTCCAGCTATTCCAGCCCCCATAGTGGAAATAGGAGGGGGGGAAAAAGAAAAGATGGGAAAATAATGCATACTTACCGTACCAGGACCAGAAGCTGTTCCCGCTGTTATCTTTTTCCCATTTCCCATATTTGTCATTGCCCACGTAGGCCATCCCCGGGGGGGTGGCCTGGGTCACGCGGTCCTGTTCAAAGACCCCATAGGGTTTTGACAGGATCGCCATGCCCAGAAATTCCAGGTTTTGTTCATAAAAGGAGGGGTCTACCTTGATCCAATCGGTTTCAGAGGTCTCCCCGTTTTCTTCTTTTAAATACTTGTGGTAATAAACCTCTTTTACGTCTTCAAGATAGAAGGATGCCGCATTGTGATTCCGTGCCGGCCATTGTTCGGTGGGGTTAATATTTAATTTTTCCCAGGTGCCCCCGATTTTGTTTGAAAAGCGGAGTCCGCTGAATCCCGGGGACAGGGTGGCAATCGCCTCCTGTTCATTTCCAACTATACTGTCATATACCGATGGGGTGACCTTTCGTTGAAAGGTGGCAAATCTGGGATCATAATAGTCGGAGTTGTCGTTCCAGGATTCTCTTTTTATGGTGACATAAAAATCTGCCTTCATGTCCTGGAGAACCTTTGTGTAACTCTCGTAAAGTTGAGCAAGTTCCCGTTCAAATACAGGTTTTGTTTGTTCCAGGGTTTTAAAATCCTCAAAAATCCCATCGGCATTGTTGATGAAGGAGGCAAAATCAGGATTTCCATTGGCGGTGTAGGCTGCATACTCTTTTTTTATGAGGTGGAGACGGGTTTTTGTGTCCTGACTGATTTTGAGAAACGGGGCAAACCGTGCATCAATCGCCCCCACAGAATCAGGGAAGGTATTCCGGGCCTTTGCTACGGGACCGTTTTTTAAAAGGGGGATCTGGGTTGCGATTTTTTGACCCATGGTTTCGGATTTCGAATGGATTTTATCGGTGTTTTCCATGGCTTCCCGGAGCCGTAAAAATCTTTGTGTCGGGCCCTTGGCTTGTTGGCCCGCTGCCTGGATGACCTTATTGATCCGATTTGTCTGGGTTACTACCCGTGCCGCTGTTTCCGGGTTATTTTTTTTAACCAATGGGACCAGTTCGTTTTTATTGAGGTCACGGGCCCGGGTCAGTTCCTGATTTGCCTTGGCAAACAGCTGATCCCAGTTTTCCCTTTGGGCATAGATTGCAACGGGTTTGAATTCTCCAGATTTTTTGAGGGTTGCAAATTGTTTTTGGGCTTTTTCAATATTCTCCTGGGCCGCTTCAATGGCATGGGGAACAGCCTTGGCCTTTTGTTTTACATCATCTGGAAGCCCCTGGCCACATCCGGTAAGGCCCAGAAAGAGCAGGCTCGCCACTAGGTACGTCGCTAGGCCCGTCAGTGTTTTTCGGGCGTGCATTATGGGGCCAAGACTGGCTTTTATGTGGATGTTTTTGTCTTTTTTATGAGAGCTCATCCCCTGGGGCTCCTTTGCTCATGATGGTTATCTGGTCTGGTGTCACAGATTTGGAAAGATATATTTTGTATTCATCCCGGTCCGAGCCGGTCCATTCTTCAATGGTGAGAGAGAGGTTGCCCACTTCATTTTCAAATTCATACATATAAACCTTTTCCTCTTTGCCGTTCCGTAGATAAAGAGCCGCCCAGTCATCTTTATACCAGAATTTCTGTCCGGCATAGACAATGGCATCCTTGTCCTCGGCAATCTGGTCCAGATCGTCTTCATCCACGGATTTTCCCTCTTCATCTTTAATATGTTTGAAGCTGGTCCGTTCCAGGGTGATGGAAACTTCTAATTCATCATCAAATTCCCATTCGAAATGGCCGACATGCCCGGTTTCCAGGCACAGACAGGTGAGCTCTGTGGTGAAATAATCCTGGCGGGTGGTAAAATCTTCGGACATTTCCTGGTATTGGTTTTTTTCTTTCACAAAATAAGTATCACCAAAAAACGTGAAAAAGCAGCCTTTCTCCGCATCCATCATAGTGAGTTCTGCCTGGTCTGATTCCAGAATCAACTGCTCTTTTTCAAGGGTGCGGACGAGGGAAAACCGCTGGTCAAATGATTTTTTAACGGCCGTATCAATCATGGAAGGTCTCCTTGGATTATGTGTCTTGACGCCTGGCGGTCAGGGAATCGGTCCTGTTTCTGAACCGTTCATTCATTTTTCCCAGGGCTGTGGAACTCTGGGAGGCAATGTTAATGGTTTCCTTGGAAATCAGAGCATAGGTTTCAAAGGCTTGTTCATAGGAGTTGCAGGCCTCTTCCAGGGCCGCTATGTTCACGGTCATGCTCTGGCTCATCTGGGCGCCCTTGATAGCGGCATTGCCAATGACCTTTGCCGTGTCCTTCATTGTTTCTGCGGCTGCCTGTTGTACCATGTCCAGGTGCTTAAGCGTTTCCATCTGTTGTTCTGCTGCCACCCGGACGGCCAGGGCATTTTTCACGGCCGTGGACAAAATCATGTCTGTTCTTTGGACCAGACGTCGAACTAAATGGGAGTTTCGGACCATCATCTCTCCGCCGAACCGGGTCTGGAGATTGGAGTTGTCAATGGTCTGGAGATCCACAACTGCCATGGCAAGATCCGAGGTCAGGGTGGTCAGGGCTTCCTTGATCCGAATGTCTTCCACGGTTTCCATGTGGGCCATAAGTTTTTGCCAGATGATCTGACCTAGGTAGATTCTTTCCTGGAGACGGGGCTGGATCTCTTTTAAGGCGTCGCAGATGGTGGAAAGTTCCGAGGCATCAAAGGCCACCTGGTCGGCTTCATTGCGCAGATGGGTTCGGATACCGTCAATGGTGGAATTAACTGTTTCACGGCGCTCGGCAATCACCCTTAAAATTTCATCCCCCTTGGGCAGCCGGTTAACCGTTTTGGTGAACAGGCCCAGCATTTTTTTGGGAAAGGGCAGTTCGCTTCTTCCCACCACGGTGGGATTGACCTTGTCCAGTTCGGTTTTGATGGCCAGGATATTTTTCCCCACAGGCGAAGAATCATCCGTGGAAACACTTTTAAGTACCGCGCCCATTTTTCGATCATAGAGGGTGACCTGGGCCTGGGTTTGATCCATGATCTCCTGGCCCAAAGAAAAAACAAAGTTGCCCAGTTGCCAGTCTCCCGGTTCCGCTTTTACCTTTTCCAAAAACGCATCGGCCTCGGATTCTATGGCCTGGATGTCTTCCACCGCCAGGTGTTTGGGCTGGATCGGTTCCAGGTTGGAAGGCGATTGCACAGGCGTTAGTGCGCCCTGGCCTGAAATCTCAGTCACCTCTGTAAGGACAGGGGCTTTGGCTTGGATGGCAACACTTTTTAGATCTTGGGTCATATCGTTCATGGGTTCCTCCTTAAGAGAAAAAATAGGTGGTCTGGGTCAAGTTTTTAAGAAAATTTACCGGCAAGGAAATGGGCCATGGTTTTAAATTCAGCGGTTTCATTGTTTTCAATGATATCTTTGGACCGGTGGGTCACATCATGGAGGCTTTGGACGGTTGTTTTAAAGTTTTCCAATTGGTTTTCACGGCTGTCCAGGGATAGATCCAGAAATTCTTTTACGGTTTTGTAAAGATGGGACAGGCCGATTTTTTTGATTTCATAGGTCAGGGATTCCCCGGGAAAACGTTCCATCATGGGGGGGATGATTGTTTTGATCTCATCAATTATCTCTTCAATCTTGAGTATCAACTCATGGGGAAAATCCATGTCTTTTCGGATCATCAGGTTTAATTTCAGCAATACGGTTAAGATTTCTTTGAATTCTTCTTCGGGGGTTTTTGTTGGGGGGGGCGGCGTCACAGGGGGCTTAGAAATCTTCATGCCGGCCGCTCGAAATTTTTTCATGACCAGGCTAAAGGTGATGACGGCAGCCAGGAAAAGGGTTACAGCAATAATTATGGTCATCGGGTTTACTCCTTTCTCTTCGGGGTAAGTCTTATTTCAATTCGTTGGAAAATAATGCAGGTCCTTATATTTACAAGGTTATAAATATGTTAAAACCTGTAACAGATATACACAGAAGATAAGAAAAATCAAGTTTTCCGGTTGGGCATGGGGAGGGATGCGGTTCACTGATTGAACAATTCTGGTCGTTTTTTTCTTTTATGGACACGGATTTATCATTTCGTTAGCAGTTTATAACTTTTTACCTGTCGTTATTCAAAGGATTCCACAAAGAAACTTGACTTTGGAAACTTAATGTTTACTTCATATAGGCATATAAAAGTAACCCCAGAACAGGAATGTTTGGAAGAAAACATTGTGAATAATATACCGGATTTGTTTTTTGCAGATCCGGTAAAGCCATTGCCACCTAAGGTGAGTGCCCTGGCAGGGGGAGTGGCTGGCATCGGACGGGTGCTCAAATAAACGAAAATTTAGCTTTCCCTTGAATCGTCACCTTAGTATCAGTATCAAGGAGAAGCAACAGGAGAGTATGAAAAAAAATACAGGTTCCAACGAAAAATTAAGAAACATTGCGATTATTGCCCATGTTGACCATGGGAAAACCACCCTTGTGGATGCAATGTTCAAGCAGAGCGGTCAGTTCAGGGATGGTCAGAAAGTGGATGATCGCCTCATGGACAGTATGGACCTTGAGCGGGAGCGGGGTATTACCATTTCTGCCAAAAACTGTTCGGTCACCTGGAAGGATGTAAAGATTAATATCATTGATACCCCGGGCCATGCGGATTTTGGCGGGGAGGTGGAACGGGCGTTGTCCATGGCAGATTCTGCTATTTTGTTGGTGGATGCCTCGGAAGGGCCGTTGCCCCAGACTCGGTTTGTGCTGAAAAAAACCTTTGAGTCCAATCTGCCGGTAATGGTGATCATCAATAAGATTGATCGTAAGGATGCCAGAGTCGATGAGGTTCTGGACATGGTTTATGATCTGTTTATTGATTTGAATGCCACGGAAGAGCAGCTTGATTTTACCTATCTTTATGCCATTGGCCGGGACGGAATTGTTAAGCGGGAACTGGAGGATGATGTCAACGACCTTACGGTTTTGTTTGACCTGATTGTCGATGAGATGCCCCCGCCTTCCTATGATCCTGAGGCTCCTTTCCAGATGCTGGTGTCGGATCTTGGATATTCCGATTATCTGGGCCGTCTGGCCATCGGCAAAATTTTTAACGGATCCGTTACATCTCATAAAAGTTTGGTCTGCATTGGTGAAGAGAATAAGCAAAAAGCATTAAAGGTTTCTAAGCTCCAGTCCTATGACGGGCCTGCTCTTGTGCCCGTGGATGAGGCCCAGGTGGGGGATATCGTGGTCTTGTCCGGCATTGAGGATGTAAAAATTGGGGATACCATCTGTACCCGGGAAGCCCCGGTAGCGCTTCCTCGAATTACCGTGGATGAGCCCACGGTCTTCATGCGCTTTTCCATCAACACCTCTCCCTTTGCTGGCCAGGATGGCAAATATGTCCAGTCCCGAAAAATCCGGGAACGGTTGCTCAAGGAAACTTTGTTGAATGTGGCCATTGAGGTGGAAGAAAGCACCACGGATGAAAGTTTTGTGGTCAAGGGTAGAGGAGAGCTTCAGCTGGCCATCCTCATTGAAACCATGCGAAGGGAAGGGTTTGAACTCTGCGTGGGGCGCCCCCGGGTTATCTACAAGGAACAGGATGGGGTCCGGCTGGAACCCATTGAGCATCTGTTCGTGGATTGTGGCGAGGATTTTATGGGGGTTGTCACGGAAAAACTTTCCATTCGAAAGGGTAAAATGGTCAACTTGGTCAACAACGGCAAAGGCCGGGTCAGGATTGAGTTTTCCATACCCTCCCGGTCTTTGATCGGCTACCCGGATGAGTTTATGACCGACACCAGGGGAACGGGTATAATGAACTCTTTCCTGTCCGGGTATGAACCCTTTCGCGGGGAGTTTCCCATTCGATTCACAGGTTCCATTGTGGCCGACCGCCAGGGAAAAGGGGTGGCTTATGGCCTGTTCAACCTGGAACCAAGAGGTCAATTGTTTATTCTTCCGGGTACTGCGGTCTACGAGGGCATGGTGGTGGGCGAGCATAACCGGCAATCGGATATTGACGTTAACGCCTGCAAGGAAAAGAAACTGACCAATATGCGGGCCTCTGGCAAGGATGAGAATGCGGTGTGTTCCCCCATAAGGGAGATGACTTTGGAAAAGGCCATCCATTTTATCCGGGATGATGAAATGGTCGAGGTGACACCTAAGTTCGTTCGTATTCGGAAAACCATTTTACCTGCAGGAAAACGTCATTTGGTGGCGGGGAAATTAAAAAAGCAGGAAAAAGCGAACCTATAGATAGAATCCATCTATAAAAAAAGGGGGGAAGATATGGTCTGGTTAAACAAGTTAATTGCCCTGATACTTCCCCTTTTTCCAAGATCCCTGGTGAAATTGTTTGCCAAACAATATATCGCCGGGGAGACCTTGGAACAAGCCCTTGTAAAAACCACACAATTGAATCGGGAAGGTATCGGGGTGACCCTGGACCTTCTGGGGGAAGATCCCGGGGATAAATCTGATTGTACCCGGGCCCTTGGGGTGTATGAAAAAGCCATTGAAGCCATTCATGCCAAGGGGCTTAACGCCGGGATTTCTCTGAAACCCTCCCAGATGGGACTGAAACTGGACAAGGGGTTTTGTCTGGCCAATATCCGGCACCTTTTGGGGATCGCTGCCCAATACCATATCTTTGTCCGCATTGACATGGAAGACGCCTCCATGTGTCAGGATACCATTGATCTGTTTTTGCCTCTCCATGAAAAGTTTTCCAATGTGGGCCTGGTCATCCAGGCCTATTTGCGAAGGTCCATTGATGATATCACTTTGCTAGCCGGGCAGGGGGCCAACCTTCGTTTGTGCAAGGGGGCCTATTGTTGGGAGAGTCGGCAGGTCGCCTACAAAGATCCGGATATCATCATCGAAAGCTATATCTATCTGTTGGAAAAATTGTTTTCCAGGGGCTGTTTTGTGGGCATTGCTACCCATGACGAGCGGCTTGTGTTTCAAAGTCTTGCGCTCATCGATCGTTTGGGGCTGTCAAAGAAGACTTACGAATTTCAGATGCTTCTTGGCGTGGAAGAGCAATTGCGGCAGATTCTTTTTGAAAGTGGTCACCCCATCCGGGTGTATCTGCCCTTTGGAAAACAATGGTTTGCCTATTCCCTCCGGCGGTTCAGGGAAAACCCGCGAATGGTGGGATATATCCTGGGCAACATGGGGAATTTACTTAAAACCATGGTAAAAAAATCTTAATCCAATTGGGTTTAATTGTTTTTAAAACCCATGGGAACAAATAAAAAGGCCCGGTCGGGAAAATTTTTCCGGGCCGGGCTTTTCGTTCAAGTGACTCTGTTTTAAAGCAGCTCTGTTTTAAGCAATTGGGCGACTATAACCCATAGTCCTTGCCATAGGTTTCAAGGACAAAATCAATGTCCTTGTCGCCCCGGCCGGACAGGTTTATCAGAATGGTTTTTCCTTTCCCGGCTTCCTTTGCAAGCTTCACGGCATAGGCCACAGCATGGGCGCTTTCAATGGCGGGAATAATGCCATCGGTTCTGGATAATTCAAAAAAAGCATCAATAGCATCCGTGTCCGAGGCGGTTACATAGGTGACCCGGCCAATATCCTTGAGCAGGCTGTGCTGGGGACCGACACCCGGGTAATCCAGGCCGCTGGCAACTGAATAGACCGGTAGGGGGTCGCCTGCGTCATCCTGGAGAAGATAGGAATGAAATCCGTGGAGAACACCGGGTTTGCCAAGGGTGAGGGTGGCGGCATGGTCGCCGTCCTTAAATCCCCGGCCGGATGGTTCCACACCATAAATGTTCACGTTCTTATCTTTGAGAAAGGCGGTGAACAGTCCAATGGCATTGGAACCGCCCCCTACACAGGCCACTAAATTGTCCGGAAGTTTTCCGGTCATTTCCTGGAACTGCTCCCTGGCTTCTATTCCCACGATTTCCTGGAAATCTCTTACCATCATGGGAAACGGGTGGGGACCCACCACAGATCCGATGGCATAGAGCTGGGTGACAGGATCTTCCAGGTAGGCTTCAAAGGCTGCATCCACAGCATCTTTCAATGTTTTTGTTCCCCGGCTGACCGGTATGACCCGGGCGCCCAGAATTTTCATTCTCACCACGTTGGGGTGTTCTTTTTTTATATCAACCTCACCCATGTAAATATCACATTCAAGCCCCACCAGGGTGGCAGCGGTTGCCAGGGCAACGCCGTGCTGGCCGGCACCTGTTTCGGCGATGAGTTTTTTCTTGCCCATGCGTTTGGCCAAAAGGGCTTCCCCTAAGCAATGGTTGATTTTGTGGGCACCGGTGTGGTTCAGATCTTCCCGTTTCAGATAAATATCGGCACCCCCGGTTTTTTGGGACAGATTTTTTGCATAAAATATCGGGGAGGGACGGCCGGTGAAGTGCTTGTGCAAGTCATTTAACTCGGCAATAAAGGCGTCATCATTTTTAATGGCTTCATAACTTTGGGTAATTTCATCCAGGATGACCTGAAGCTGCTCGGGTACATAGCTACCGCCGTATTCGCCAAATCTACCTTCCTTGTCGGGTAAGGCCATTTTTTCAAGTTCCTGGGTGTTTTCCGCCATGGGATATCTCCTTTGCATTGGCATTAATAGTATGTTTTGTTTCTTCAGACAGAAACATATACAAAAGACACCTGAAAATTGCAAGGGGTTTTACACAAAAAACGCCCCTGAAAGGAAAATTTTTTCAGGGGCGGTAAGTAATGAGTTCAGGGGGGGGGGGCAAGCCCTGATGTGAAAATTTTATTTAGGACGTAATCAGTTTAAAATTAGATCCTTCGGGATGATCCTGTTTAAATTGGGCCACCCGGTTTTCAAGTTCCTGGAACCGGTCCTGGCCGGTAAGGGAAACACAGGCCCTTAATCCTTCATGGCGGTCACTGCCCGTGGTGGTCAGAGAGATGGCAGAGATCCCGTAATACAGCAGCTCTTCCACCAGTTCCACCCCGGTAAATCCGGGAAATGAAATGGTAAAATAGAATCCATCGGCAATCTTTTGATCGCCATCCATGTCATAGACGATTTTGAATCCGTTTTCCACAAACAGGCGTTTCATGATAGCAGCCCTGTCCCCGTATTCTTTGACGCTGTCCACAAAATTATACTCGCCGTTGTTCACCGCCTTTAACAGACCGTAAAGCCCGTATTGGTTGGAATGGGATACACCGGAGCTCACGGCGTACATGGCGCCGAATATATAGGCATGTCCAAATTTGTCGCTGCCGAACCACTCCTTTAATCCCTCCCAGGTTGAGGTGAATAATTTGTCGGGAATGGCGGTCATGCCGATGCGCTGGCCCGCCAGGGAAAAGGATTTTGAGCTGGAAATCAACAGGATATAATTGTCAGTGTATTTGGCCACCGTCGGAATAAAGGGTGACTTGCCGGAAGCGGAGTAGTCCTGTCTGAAATCCATGCCAAAATAGGCCAGGTCTTCCATGACAATACAATCATATTTTGTGGCAAGTTCACCAATGATCGCAAGTTCCTGGTCGGTGAAACAGATCCAGGACGGATTGTTGGGGTTGGAATACATCAGGGATGCCACATCCCCTTTTTTAAGGTAGCTTTCCAGTTTGTCCCTAAGTTTTTCTCCCCTGAATTCATAGACATCAAAATGGTCGCAGGGCACCCCGAGAACCTTGGCCTGTAGTTTGTTCACGGGAAATCCAGGATCAATGAATAAAACCCTGTTTTTTCCCTTTGTTCGCCGGGTGGTGCACATCATGGCCAGGAAACAGCCCTGCATGGATCCCACTGTTGGAAAGCAGGAGATAGGGGGGATCTTCACATCCATGAAGTTTTTAACAAATGTGGAGATTTCCTGTTTCAATTCAGGAATTCCGTCAAAGGGCGGATATTTGGAGCCCACACCCTTTTTGAGAGCTTCTATCTCGGCATCCACGGCAATTTTAGGGGGATCTAACCCTGGCACCCCCATCTCCATTCGGATAAAGCGTTCTCCCGATGCCGCCTCAATGTTGTTGACAATTCGATTTAATTCACGGATGGAGGCAAGGCCCACGGATTCAGGCCCTGAGGCGGTGATTTCATTTTTTACGATGGTTCGGTCAATTGGGGTTTTAAGGGGAGTTTTCATGGGGGACTCCTGGTTGCTGGATGTAAAGTTGATTAATTATCTGATCAAATATGGCCGGTTTGATAGTAGGGCCTTATTTTGCCTTTTGCAAGATAAATTGCAAGATTAAATTGAAGACTCATTTTTTTCAATATATTTTTTCAAGGCCTTTCTCGTGGTGTCAAAGGCAAGCCGGTCCCAGGGGATATCCTCGGGTTTAAATTCATCAATGGACATGGATTCGTGGCAGGGCCGTATAATGCCGCCGGTGATATGGCTCTGGTATACGATGATGATGTTGGCTTCCCCGGGGTAGGAATAATTGCCCAGGAGGCAATCAATGGTGGATATCAGTCCGGTTTCTTCAAAGAATTCACGCTTGGCCGCGTCTTCAAGGGTCTCTCCTCTGTCCACAAATCCTCCCGGAAGTACCCAATATCCTTTCCTCGGATTTTTATTCCGTCGTTGCAGAACAATTCCCCTGGGGGTTTGCGCAATGGTACAGGCAACCAGTTTGGGATCAATGTAAAAAATAAACTGGCACTCCCGGCATACAAGTCTCTGGGGTTCGTTCTGGAGAAGACGCTTTTTTTCAAATTTCCCCCGGCACAGAGGACAAAATTTATAGGTACTATTTTTGTTCATCATTCGTTGGATCCTAACTAAAATCACGTGGTGTTCGGGTCAATTTAACCCAATCAAATTAACAAGGCCCATAATGGTATATATTCCGGTGGAAGGCAAATATATTTTAAAATTCAAATTTGCCGGGAAAAACCTCCCGGGGATATCCCAGGGAAGGCCCAGAAATTTAGAGAGATATTTAGTTTGCCATTTTGACCCATTTAAAATAACCTGATGCGTCTTTCAATCTAAAAGGAACCTTTATGAGATTTCGCAAATCCTATACATTTGACCACGGCATCAAGGGATTCAAGCTGGGCTGGTCCCCGGCCGGGCCTCCTTTGATGACGGTATATGTTTATCTCTTTGACCAGACCATGATAGATTCGGGTCAATCCCATATGGAACGAGAGGTGGTTGCCATTGCTATGAAAAACCGGGTGAAAAATATTTTTTTAACCCACCACCATGAAGACCATTCTGGAAACGGGGCCATGGTCCACAAACTCCTTGGGACAAAGGTGTGGGGTCATCCAAAAACCTGTGAAAAGTTGAAAACCCCCTTTGGGATAATGCCCTACCAGAAATATGTCTGGGGCAGGAGTACGCCCCTTGATGTCAGTGTTTTACCGGCATCCGTGGAAACAAGTTTGGGTAAGATGATCCCCCTTCACACCCCGGGACATGCAAAAGATCATGTGGTATATTTTTTACCGGAAAAAGGCGTGGTGTTTTCAGGGGATCTGTATCTGGCAGATTACATCCGGTATTTCAGGGCTGATGAAGATATGGGTCTCCAGATTGACAGCTTGAAAAAGTTGCTGGCCCTTGATTTTGAAACCCTGCTTTGCAGTCACAATCCCCGGCAGAAAAATGGCCGACAGCATATCCAGGCCAAACTTGAGTTTCTGGAAAATCTCTATGGGAATATTATCGGATTGTGGAAAACCGGAATCCCCTCAAAGGAGATCTTCAAAAGCTTAAAATTAAAAGAAGATTATTTTACCAAGTGTTTTTGTTTTGGTAATGTTTGTATGTTCAACGGGGTGACATCTGCCATCCGGCACCATGAACAAAAGGGGGATTAGTCCTTGCCAGCGGCCTTGGTTTTCTTCTGCATTTTTTTATTAAACCGTTCCACATGATCCCTGATAATGTCTGCCGCCGTTGCACTGTCATGGATTTTCATGGCATCGATTATTTTTTTAAAATCGTTAAGATTTTCCAGGGTTCTTTCGTGATTCATGGGAAGATAGGATTCATAATATTGATGAATATTGTCGTGGATACTTTTTTGGACAAACTGGAAAACAGGGTTTTGGGACATGATGCCAATGTAGGTGTGCATGGTTTCGTCGGTTTTTAAAAAGTTTTCCCAGTCTTCTGCCTTAAAATAGGCTTCCGCCTTTTTATAAAGCTGTTCCATTTTGTCTATGTCTTCAGGGGTGGCCCTTTGGGCGGCCAATTCCACAATACTGCCTTCAATTTTAATTCGAAACTCAGCCAGATGTGAAAGAGAGACACCGCCGGAGCGGATTAAAAGCGCCAGGGATTCCACAATCGGGTCGGCATCTATCTGTTTTACAATGGCACCACCGGCAACTCCTAACTTGATTTCAATGAGTCCCTTTTGTTCCAGCACCCGTAAGGCTTCCCTCAGGGTGCCCCGGCTGGTGTTGAACATATCCTTAAGATCCCGTTCCGCCGGAAGCTTACTGCCAGGTGCAAGCTCTCCGGATAGAATGGCCTCTTGTATCTGTTCAACCACATCCTGGAATACTCGGTTTTGCTTGGCTTTCTTAAACATTCAAGATCCTGATAATTTTTATTTAAAGTGTTCGATGCCGGAAAAATCTCTTTGTATATCAAAGTGTTTTAAAACATCTAAATCTTCCTGTGTCAATTCATAAGTCACTATTCTCGCTAATAATTCACCCAGTCCCGGTCCCATCATATACCCCTGACCGCACATACCCACGGCATTAATAAAATTGGGGATGGTTTTATTCGCTCCCACAATAGGGAACCCGTCGGGTGTCATGGGATATTGTCCCCGCCAGGTGCGTCTGACCTTCAGGTTGGCAAGTTTAGGGAACAGGCGGACCATGCGTTTGGCCACCTGGGGCAGGAAGGTGGAGGTGGATTCAGAGGCGGTGCCCGTGATCAGGTGTGTGGGGGTCAGACAGAAGATGACTTGGCCCTCATTGTTTTGGTAGAAATAATAATTGGACGAGTCTGCGGTGGCCGGATCCCGGGCGGGCCGTAGATCCACGATCATGGGGCCGAAAAAACGCTGGACCGGTTCTGTGATTGCTCCTTCATGGCTGTCGGGGGTAACCGGCAGGTCTAACCCCACCATTTGCCCGATCTGCCTGGCGAAATTGCCAGCCGCATTGATCACCTTGGCTGTGGTGTAGCATCCTTTGTCCGTTGTGACCTGAACCTGATGGTTCCCCTGGATCTCAATATGGGTGACCTTTTCGTTAAATCGATATTGGGCACCGTGTTCACGGCTTTTAAAATAAAAAGCATTGATGGCCAGTAGGGGAGAGGCAGAGCCGTCTTTGGGTGAATAGGTGCTTCCTTTCAAATTTTCCATGTTGATACCCGGAACCAGCGCCTGGTATTCTTTTGGTTCAAGCCAGTCAATATCCATGTGAAAGGATTTTTGGATGACCATCAGCTCCTTTAGCTTTTTAGCATCTGCATCCGTATAGGCAGGAAAGCTGTATCCGTTTTGAATCCAGCCGATGTCATCCCCATGGATCTCTTGCCAGGTGGAGAAAATGTCAATGCTTCGCTGGCAGATGGCAATCTTTCCCTTGTCCGAATGGGTGGCCCGGATGCCGCCAATGGCGCATTTGTTCTGTCCCTGGCCGGGGGATGCCTTTGCATCAATGACCAATACCTTGATTTTTTTTTGGGCCAGGGCCAAGGCGGCTGGAACCCCTACTGATCCGGCACCGATAATGATGACATCAAACGTAGTCGTAATAGGTTTCATGATTTGCCTCCATTGGCAAATTTGCCCAAAGGCACCTCAATATAAAGGGGGCGTCGTACATTTTTGACAATTGCTTCCCGGGTTATTTTTTCTGCCATAAATATCTGGTTCATCAGGTTCTCACAGGTTTTATACCCGCAGGGGCCCATGCCCGACCGGGTGATGGCTTTTATCTGGTTCATGTCGGTGGCACCCTGGCGAACCAGGTCACGGATTTGCCCGGCGGTCACCCGTTCGCAAAGGCAGACGATCTCATCATCCTGGATCTGGTCATGGGGGATTTTTTCGGTAATCCCTTCACCCACAGCCTTGTCCTGGATGGTAAATCCTACCACCTGTTTGGCAATGGGTTTTGGCACTCTTACCCGGACAATCCAGGTATGATCGCTTTCCTTGGTGGGCCTGGCGCCTAAAACCGTGTAGCTGCCAAGATCATTGCCGTCCACATCCACACAGGCAATGGTGTCGGCTTTTTGTACCTGGATGTTGGAGATCTCATAGGGCAGGAACACCACCGGGTTTTCCGGATCTTTCCGAAAATCCACCAGGGTGATGGCAAGGCCCGGGCAAATGGTCAGGCATTTCATGCAGCCTTTGCAGTTTCCGTCAAACAGGGGGCGACCCTTGATGGGGTCCCCGGCCATGGTGATGGATTTTTCCGGGCACACCGTGCTGCAGGGGTTGCAGGGAATCTCCTGTTTGCAGTGGATCACGGGAAAAATGCCCGTTTCTGATGACGGGGTGATAAGCTCCTGAACAGGGCCGGGATGGGATTTTAAAATGTCGGCCTTTTCATACCAGGAGGTGGGGATCTCCTTTGCCTTAGGGTTGATCTGTTGGACAATTTTTAAACCCGTTATTTTTCCATTGAACATGGCCGATGAGGCTTCGGCGATCTGGGCGGCATCTCCTGCGTCAAAAATCTTGATGCCAGCGGCCTCGGCTTCCTGGGTAAATTCAGATACCGATTCAAGTCCCACGGCAATGAGAATGGTGTCGCATTCAAAGGTTTTTTGGGTTCCCTTAATGGGGGCAAAATTTTTATCGATCTGTGTAATCGTCACCGAAGAAACCGATTCATGGCCGTTGGCTGCAATGATGGAATGGGAGGTGTAAATGGGAACCCCCAGGCGTTTGAGCTTGTCTTCATGAACCTTGTACCCCCCGCATTGGGGAAGGGCTTCTGCAAGTCCCACCACCTGGATGCCGGCCTGGAGGGCGTGGTACCCTGCAATGATGCCCACATTACCGCCGCCGATGATAAACAGGCGCTTGGTGGGTTTGATAAGATCTCTGTTCACAAGTGTTTGGAAGGCACCGG
>CAXHYW010000023.1:0-14744 GCA_964021475.1 uncultured Desulfobacteraceae bacterium
AGCATTTGTTCGGGTTCAATCCGGGCACCATAATGATTTTTTAATTCTTCGTTGACAAAGATATCCCGGCCGTCAACCATGGGGGTGTCTGCTGAATATTTGCCGGGGTATCGCTGCCATACAAGGACCTTATCAACAACCTGGCCCTGTTCTGCGGATATTCTTGCCGCATCGTCGGCATGTTGTTTGTGATTGAGAAGCTTTCCAGACCGGTAATAGGCATCCATGGTAATCAAGACCCGCGAGTTGGAATCCACGATCCTGTCGGCACAGGCAGAGGCGGAGAATCCGCCGAATACCACCGAATGGATGACGCCAAGCCGTGCACAGGCCAGCATGGTGATGGGAAGTTCCGCTGACATGGGCATGTGGATGGTGACCCTGTCTCCCCGTTTGAGTCCTGCAAAATTTTTAAGCAGAGAGGCAAACTCATTGACCCTGACATAGAGTTCCTGGTAGGTGATATGGTCGACTCTCTCTTCTTCCAGTTCAGGGACAAAGTGGATGGCGGTTTTGTTTTTGTTATCTTTCAGATGGCGGTCGATGCAATTGTAACTGGCGTTGAGCTTACCGCCCTTAAACCATTTGTAGCAGGGAGCATCGCTAGAATCTAAAACCTCGTCCCAGGATTTGTACCAGGTAAGCAGATCTGCAAATTCTGTATAATAATCCGGGAAGTTGTCCAGACTGAACCGATCATAAATATCCGGATCTGTGAGGTTTGCCTGGCCAGTAAATTTTGATGAAGGATAATAGTAGTCTTCTTCTTTCCAGTGGACTGCGATCTGGGCTTCTGTGGTCTCGACAACTTCTTTTTTGCTCATCGGGCGTCTCCTTTGGATTTATCTTGTTAACCAGTTTAAATTATTTATTAAATTAAAAAATAATAAGAACTGTACCACCTCCTTTTTTTATAAAAAAATGATTTTAATCCAGTTACTGTTTGTTAATTTTTTTATATACAGCTTTAAAAAATGCTTTGTTGTTTAGTCAGCGTCGTTTTTAAAACCAGGACAGGTGTAAGCAACGTACCAAGAGAGAAGAGAAATCGTAGTCATTTAGTGAATACAATTTATATTGTACTTAAACCAATATTTCGATCTTAAATTTAAGTCAATAGAAATATTTAGTTTCCTCTTTATTTATTTGGGGCCATCTGTTTAGTAAAATTAAAAATCTTGTAACCCCGGCAGGGTATGAAATGCGGGAACCCATTAAAAATATAGGCGATATGTTTATTAAACATTGTTTGGTATTTTCAAACCTGGGATTGGCCTTGTTGCACTTTATGAAATTGTGAATTTTGGATAAAAATTGTTTTTTATCCAATGGGAAAGAGATCTTTATGAATCTCTTTAAATTCGTCAGTGGGGAATCATAAATAATTATTGCAAGGCCAAAGGATAAATAGGTATACTTAAATATAAAAAAATTATGATCAATAAATAAAAGGAAATTCATATGACCGACATTAAAATAAGTCCCATTGACACTTATTGGAATTTGAAATTAGAGGCTGTTAAGGAAAATCTTGAAAATAATAATTTCGAGGTACATATAGCCCAGACTGCTGAAGGTGCCAAAGAGATTGCATTGAACAAAATTATTCCCGGTTTGGATGTGAAAAGTGTTTCCTGGGGCGGTTCCATGTCCTTTATCAGTACCGGCCTTTTCCATGCCCTGAATGCCAATAAGGATCTGGAGGTTATCAACACCTTTGACAAAAGTTTGTCCATGGATCAGATGCTGGAACGTCGCCGCCAATCACTTCTGGTGGATCTGTTTGTCACAGGGACCAATGCCATTACCGAAGCCGGCCACCTGGTCAACCTGGACATGATCGGGAACCGGGTCGCCGCTATCATCTGGGGGCCTAAAAATGTTTTGTTGATTGTCGGGAGAAATAAAATCTGCGGTGATCTAGAAGATGCTATGTTCCGAATAAAAAATTATGTAGCCCCTGTCAATACGATGAACCTTTCTAAAAAAACCCCTTGTGCAAAAACAGGTGTTTGCCATGATTGTGCAAGTCCGGATAGAATCTGTAATTATTGGACCATTACGGAAAAATGTTTTTTAAAGGGACGGATAAAGATTATTCTTGTGAATGAAGATTTGGGATTTTAAATTATGCAAACAATCGTTGTTTTCCAGCAAAATGGGTCCGGTAAGAGTAAAATTGAAGGGATCAATCGGTTCGGAGATAAAAATTTTATTGTTAATATCATCAATATTGATGCCGATCTTCCGATGCTGATAGACGATTCTTCGGTCTATCTGCCCGACACCATTGAGGCGGATCTGGTGTTGGATTATTTGAAACATCAGGATCTCTCCGATGACTTAAGCCTGTTGTGTGAAAAACTGAACATTCCCATGATAGCTTCCGGAAAAAAAATTACCACTGGCAAGGCCATCTGTCCCAGGACATGTTGTACTCTCAAAGCCCAGGAAGGGCTGGAAGATTATGGCAAATTATTTGGGGCCCCTAAAATTGACCTTGTGGTTGAGGCGGACAAAATTTTAGAAATCAAGGTGATTAAGGGGGCACCCTGCGGCGCCACATGGCTGGCGGCCCAGAAAATAAAAAATATGCCAGTGGAAAAAGCATTGACCCGGTTTGGTCTGGAAGTTCAGTTCTTTTGTACGGCAAACCCGGCTGCCTGGGATCCGATTACAAGCAAAAGTCCGGTTCATATTGCTGCAGATATACACACGGCTGAACTTAAGGCATGTTTGAAAAAACAAATAAACTTGAAAAAACAAAGATCATAGAGGAACAAATAAAATAGGGTGATCTAATATTGGATTTCAAAGTTGTCACAACCGGGAAGCCATGCGGTTGACTCTGGGATTACAAGGTTCACTTTGGATGCGGGCGGACCGTTATGGCACCAGGCCACCATTTTTTGAACATCATCTGGATCACCCTGAAAAAATGTTTCCACAGATCCGTCCGCAAGATTTTTGACATATCCGGTGAGTTGGAGAGTTCTTGCTTTTTTCTGTGTTTCGGCCCTGAAAAAAACACCCTGGACCCGGCCTTTTATGGTTAATTTTATGCTAGCGTTCATCCCTTTTCTCCTAATGTTTTTCTCCGGTATCTTTTCTCTCGGCGTTTTTTTGGGGGGAGGGGGTTAGCGAGGCTTTTATGACCATGTCCGATCCGAATTTTTCCATGATGGAATCAACGGCCATGTCGACGGATTCCCATCGTTTTTTTGTTTTTTCCTTAGGGGCACAGAGCAATTCCATCTGAATGGGTGCATTTTTATCCTTAAAAATAGAAACCCCCACCCCCAACAGCCGTATCTTTTGTTTTAATACCACTTGCTTATACAGGTAAAGGGCTTCGTTGAAAATCACCGTTGAAGAACAACTCCAAGACTCAATTTTCCGGCTTCTGGTAATCTGGGTGAAGTCTGAAAATTTTAATTTAATGGACACATTGCGGCAGACCATTTGTTTTTTCCGTAGATCCCGGCCCACTCTCTGGGAAAGGGCCAATAATATTTGTTTGGCCATTGTAAGATCTGAAATATCATGGGTGAGAGTGGTTTCGCTGGAGATTGATTTTCGGATATAATTGCATTCCACCCGGGATGGGTCTTTCCCCTGGGACAGTTCATATAGTCGATTGCCCATCTTGCCGAAATTTTGAGTGAGCAGTCCTATGTCATATTTTTGAATATCTGCAAGTGTATGAATTTGTAAAATGGCCATACGCTTCATGGCCTGTTTGCCCACCCCCGGAACCTTGGCTATGGGCAAGCGTTTAATAAAGTGAGCTATTTCATCTTTATCTATGAGGGTAATGCCGTTGGGTTTATCCATGTCCGAGGCGATCTTTGCTATGAATTTGACCGGGGCAATACCTATGGAACTTGTCAGGCCAATCTTTTTGAAAATGGCCGTCTTGATTGTACGGGCCATTGTTATGGGAGGCCCGAATAATTTTTCACACCCGATGATATCCACATAGGCTTCATCAATGGATACCTGTTCCACCACCGGGGAAAAACCTGCGATAATTCCCATTATTTTTTTGGATTCTGCCGCATACTTGCGCCGGTTTCCCGGAACGATGATCAGGTGTTTACAGAGTTGATTGGCCTGGAAAACCGGCATGGCTGAATGAATCCCAAATTGTCTGGCTTCGTAACTTGCAGTGGACACGACGCTGCGGTTTGAATTGCCCGCCACAATAATTGGTTTATCTCGAAGAAATGGGTTATCCCTTTGTTCAATGGCAGCAAAAAAAGCGTCCATGTCAATGTGAAGGATCATTCTCTTTTATTTTTAGCCTGGGGTATGAGATCCATTTTCTGCATTTCAAATACAAATTTATGAATCATTTCATATTCTTCAATGGTGCAATTTTCAAAAATACAATGACAGATTCCCTTGTTATTGATGTTCAAAATTCTTAACTGGGCTGTAAATTTGAGGTTTCCCACAGAATTTGGAAGATTGAGAAGAAAAGTGATCTGATCAACATCATATTGTATAAAGCCTTCATTTTTAAAGGCCATGCCCCCGGCACTGAGATCCAGCACTTTTACGGCCTTTTGTTTGAAGTCCATGGGAAGATGTCTGTTCTCCTTAAAAACATAGCGAAAAGCCTCCCGCTGGTCTTCTGTCCCCATGGAGTCTTGGATATCAATTGTTTGTTTCGTTTTTTTCCAGAACAAATTCAACTCTCCTGTTCTTTTCTCTGTTTTTATCAGTGGTATTGGGAACCCGTGGCATGATATCTCCGTACCCTGTGGCGGTAAGGCGCTGGGGGCGCATCCCCATGGAGATCAGGTATCTTAAAACCGTTGTGGCCCGTATGGCAGACAATTCCCAGTTGGATGGAAAGACCGGGGTTGAAATGGGAATATTGTCTGTATGTCCTTTAATATTAACGGTGTATTCGGGAAACTTATCAAAAATTTGAATCATTTGATTGAAAACAGGCAATGCCCGGGGATTTAATTTGGCTGAGCCTGAGCTGAACAATGTTTCTCCGGATACCGTGATGATAATTTTACCGTTTCGGAACTGGGTGGTAATATTTTGATTCTGGTCTGTTTTACGGACAAGATTGTTGACCATTTTAAACAGAGTGCGTTCTCGTGATCTAAGGCCAGTGATATCTTCAAGGCTGATTTTACGGTCCGTATCCTTGGACATATCCAACAAAATCCCATTGGGCTTTTGATTCTGTTCGAGCTGTCCTATAATGGTTTCTACCTTTGTCTTGTATTTCTCTTTTTCAAAAGAAGCAAGAGAGTATAACAGAACGAAAAAGACCAGCAAAATCGTCATTAAATCCGCATAGGTAACCAGCCAGGTGGCTTCATCGTCATAGGTGATAAAATTGTTATTATAGGTGTTTTCTTTCATTGGTTTATGGTTTTATATCCATCTCGCTCATGGGTTTGCGCCGTCTGGAAGAAATGAAACTGGACAATTTTTCATAGATAACCACCGGGTTGTTGTTGTTAATGATGGAGATGGCGCCTTCCCGGATAATTTCAAGATGGATAATCTCAAGGACGGTCCGGGATCGAAGTTTGCCTGCGATGGGAAGAAAAAACAGGGTGGACAACAAAGATCCATAAAAGGTGGTCAGTAATGCCGTGGCCATGGCAGGACCAATATTTGAAGGATCCTGGAGTCGGCTGAGCATCTGGACAAGGCCGATTAATGTGCCGAGCATTCCAAATGCCGGTGCATAGATCCCCATTTTCCGGAACACATCCTGTACAATAAAATGACGCATTTGAAGGGATTGAATCTCTGTGGTAAGGGCTGCCCGGATAACCTCTTCCGAGGACCCGTCGGACAATAAACCGCAGGCTTTTTTTAAAAACAGGGACCGGGTTTTAACTTTGGCAAGATTTAAAAGGCCCTGGCGACGGCTGATGTGACTGAGGCGTATCATGGTGGCAACCGCATCATTGGGGTCTTCTTTGTCTTTGGAGAAAACAAAGTAAGCTGCATTGAACGCCGCATACACATCCCTGAACTGGAAGGTGATCAAGGTGGTTGCCAGGGTACCCCCGAATACAATCATGAGTCCTGGCACACTAATGAAATTGTATATGTCTCCCCCGAGGAAGATGGCAGAAATGATCAATGAAAAGCCGGAAATTATACCGATGAAAGACGCTATGTCCATATTGATTTATCTATCCTAAGAAACTTTTAAAATTCCATCGCCAAAATCCCCGGGATGGTCTGTATCCAATATTCTTTTATGAACTGGCTATGTTATTCTATTCTGTTGATGGGGTCAAGATTTTATGAATTTGTCCCCCATAAATTGAGAATCGCCTGGTTGCTTGCGGGGCTTTATATGAAACGCTGTCCAAGGTGTTGCAATTATAAGAGTTTCATTTTTCGTTGTGACCAGGAGCAAATGCCATGCTCCGGCCATGCCGGTTATTCAAAATGCACCCGGATGGCACTGATAATATCCTGGATATCGAAAAAGGCATCCACGACCTCGGGATCAAAATGATGACCGGATTCTTTTTTGATGATGGATAAAATTTTTTCTTCGGGCCAGGATTCTTTATAGGCGCGTTTTGATGCCAATGCATCGTAAACATCCGCCAATGCAGTGATTCTTGCGGCAAGGGGAATCTGTTTGCCTTTCCAGGGCTCTCCCATCTTGGGGGTATCGGTGTTCAGGTTGGTTATCCTTCCCGGGTAGCCGGTCCCATCCCAGCGTTCATGGTGGAAAAGGGTGATCTCCTTGCTCATGTGGTCCAGTTCCGATGTGGTATGCTCAAAGAGTCTTGCCCCATGAACTGGATGCCATTTCATGGTGTCAAATTCTTTTTGTGTGAGCTTGGTAGGTTTTTTTAAAATACTGTCCTGGATGCCGATTTTGCCAATGTCATGGAGCATGGAGGCCAAGCGTATCAGATCCTTGGTTCGTTTGATTTCATTGGTCGGTCTGTTTCGTTTCAGAGCCAATTGTTGGTAGATTTCAGCACAATAGGCACCCACCCGCTGAACATGGGCGCCGGTTTCAGTGGGATCCCGAAGTTCGGCCATGCGAGTCATTCTAAGGATCAATTCTCGGTTCATCATCCCTTTCTCAATTGCAAGGGAGGCATTGTTTGCAAATAGGGGAACAGAAGCCTGGGAAAAAAGATCAAAGGGGGCTACTTTTTCGTGTTTATCCCGGGCATTGATCAATTGCAAGATGCCCACCAATTTGGATTCCATGGTTTTCAAGGGAATGGCAAGGATGGAAATGGTTTTGTAACCATTTTTTTTATCAAAGGATGGGTTAAAGGTATAGGGAAGATCCTTTGGAATATCGTAGGCATCTTCAATGTGAATGGTTTCTCCGGTCATGGCAGCATATCCCGCAATGGAACTTGCATCCAGGGGAATGGAAAAATTCGAATAATGCTCAGCCTGGCCCCCCATGCCATCAAACAGGGAATCATTTTGAATATAGCGAAATTTTAATAAATTTTTGTCCACCAGAAAAATGGACCCGGCATCTGCCCTGGTGGTCTTTCTGGCTTCAAAAAGCAGTTTGTCAAGGATGCCATCAATATCTTTATAGGTGTTTAAATCTTGGATAGTGTTCAGAATGGCATGAAAATCACTGGTGGGCAAGCATTCATTTGTCATGGATAGCGCCTTAATTTTTTAGAGGATAAAAAATAAGGATGAAAAAGGGTGAAAAAAATCGTAAAATTTAGAACGTGGTAAACGTAAAACGAGATCAGGGTTCCTGTCAAGAAAAAGCTAGCAATTTCTTTTGATTCCCATGAAAAAAAAAGAAAGATTGCTCATTGGTTTGGGAATTTGATATGGTCTGTCATACTGCATCAGGGGCGTTGGGTAAGGCTATAAAGCAGCCTTTTTGGTGCAGAGTGTTACAAACAATGGAGAAATAATGCGTTTGATAAACTATTTTCACCGGTTTTATTTTCACCGGGATATTGTACGGATGGGGGTCCTGGCGGGTGTACTGGTATTCTTTTGCTGTTCTGGGTGTAATCGCTCAGAAGACAGGGAAGTTGGAGAAAAACAAGGAATTAAAGCCACTATCCCGAAGGTTCAAGGGGTGAGGGAGTATCAAAGCCTGCCAGAAAATCTGGATTGGCTGACCAATGATTCGGATCCTGTTTTTGCTTCTTCCAATTCCCAAAAAGGGGGAACCCTCCGGTCAGCCCTTGCAAGCTTTCCCATGAACTTTAGGGTGGTGGGGCCCGATTCAAACGGATCGTTTCGGGGGGCGATTCTGGACAATCAGCTTTCCCTGATTAATATTCATCCCAATACGGAAAACATCATTCCCGAACTTGCCACCCACTGGGCCTTTGGCCGGGATAAACAAACCATGTATTTCAAGCTGGACCCTGAAGCAAAATGGTCAGACGGAAGTCAGGTCACGGCCTGGGATTATGTATATACCCTGACATTTATGCGGTCCGAGCATATCATTGCCCCCTGGTATAACGATTATTATGGCAAGGAAATTGAATCCGTTGCGGTTTACGATGATTACACCATCGGGGTAAAAAGTACCAAGGCGGTGCCAGACCTTCATTTGAAACTGGGAATTTCTCCCACACCGGAACATTTTTTTTCCCCCTTAACCCCCCAATTTGTCCAGGATTATAATTGGGCCATTGTCCCAAATACCGGTGCTTACCAGATTCATGAGTTTAAAAAAGGCAGGTTTATCAAATTTAAACGTAAAAAAGACTGGTGGGCCAGGGACAAACGCTATTTTAGACACCGGTTTAATGTGGATTATGTTCTTTACACCGTCATCCGGGATTTAAATCTCCAGTGGGAGCATTTTAAAAAGGGACGGATTGATGCTTTCAGCCTGACCATGCCCAAGTATTGGTATGACAAAACTAGAACCCGGGTGTTTGAAAAAGGGTATGTGAACCGCATCTGGTTCTACAATGATCTTCGGCGGCCCTCCCATGGAATGTGGTTGAACCAGGACAAAAAGATTTTCAAAGACAAGCGGTTGCGCCTGGCATTTGCCCATGCCATGAACGTTGAAAAGGTGATTGACAGGGTGTTGAGGGGAGATTATTCCAGGCTTGCCCAGGCCTTTTTCGGATATGGGAAATATACCGATTATACCATTACCCCCCGAACATATGATATCGAAAAGGTGGAATCCCTCATGGGGGAGGCGGGATGGAAACGAGGAAATGACGGGGTTTGGGAAAACCAAGGACAGCGATTTTCCGTTACGGTGACCTACGGGCTTGAGGAATATATGCCCCGGCTGGTGGTCCTCAAAGAGGAGGCACTAAAGGCGGGTATCGAACTTGAACTTGAGAAACTGGATTCCACGGCTACCTTTAAGAAAGTTCTTGAAAAAAAGCATGATGTGGCCTGGATGGGCTGGAGCACAAGTTATAGGCCCTCCTATTGGCAGGGATGGCACTCTGACAATGCCCACATCCCCCAGACCAATAATATCACCAATACCGATGACCCCAAATTGGACGTCTTGATCGACCAATACAGAGCCAGTCTGGATGAGCAGGAGCGTATCCAGCTTTCTTTGGTTATTCAGAATAAAATTCACGAAATGGCCGCCTTTGTGCCTACCTTTATGGTGCCCTATGCGAGAACAGGGTTTTGGCGATGGCTGGTGCTGCCCCCATCCCATGGTACCAAATTATCTGAAGGGTTGTTTGATCCCTTTTCTTCCACAGTGGGGGGGCTTTTCTGGATTGATAAAAAAATCCGGGAACAAACCCTTGATGCCATGAAAGAAGGAATCGGATTTAAACCTGAAATAATTATGGATGAGCAATTTAAGATCAAGGTTACCCAATAAAATTAGGAAAACCAATTGAAGCAAATGAATCAGAAAACGCCTGAGACCAACGAGAGTGTATTAAGGCTGGAAAATCTGGTGGTGGCCTTTGATACAGAGCAGGGAGTCGTCCATGCCGTGGATGATATCAGTTTTTCCCTGGAGCAGGGAAGTGTTTTGGGAATCGCCGGGGAATCGGGGTGTGGAAAATCTGTCACCGCCCTGAGTATTCTTCGTCTGCTTCCAAAACCCGTATCCCGGATAGTTTCGGGAAAAATCTGGTTTGAAGGGAACAATATTCTGGAACTTCCCATTGACCAATTGCAGTTCATCCGGGGGAAAAAAATATCCATGATATTTCAGGAACCCATGACCGCATTGAATCCGGTTCATGCCGTGGGGCGGCAGTTGATTGAAGTCTATCAGCTTCATTTTTCTGAGAGTTTTTCCACCATGGAAACCAGTGCCATTCAAATGCTTGAACGAGTGGGCATTTCAGATCCTGCAAAGGTCATGAAAAAATATCCCCATCAATTGTCCGGGGGGATGCGACAGCGGGTGATGATTGCCATGGCCCTTGCCTGTGAGCCGGATATCCTCATTGCAGATGAGCCCACCACGGCCTTGGATGTGACCGTCCAGGCACAGATTCTGGACCTGATCAAAGAGCTTCAGGTACAGACCGGCATGTCCGTTATTCTGATCACCCATGATCTGGGGGTGATTGCTGAAAGTTGTGATCAGGTGGTGGTGATGTATGCCGGTCAAATTGCGGAAACAGCGCCTGTGATTGATTTGTTTAAAAATCCTTTACATCCCTACACAAAAGGTCTGTTAACCTCCATTCCTTCCCGGGCCAAGGTGGCCAAAACCATTTTGCCCACCATAAAGGGGAGTGTCCCCTCATTGCTGGATATGCCAAAAGGCTGTCGGTTCGCCGATCGATGCCCCATGGTTGAGGAAAAATGCTGGCAGGTTTCCCCTTTGGAACGGTCCATGGGGAACCAACACACCGTTGCCTGCCATCTGGTTTAACTACTCATTTATCATAAAAAAAGGGTTTTTTAAAAATAATGCTTGATTTTTAGATCAAAGTTAATAATATGAAAAAAAGTCAGTGAATAAAGGCTTTTAAGTTTCGTTCTAAGGGCTATACCCATTTGTTGAAGTGGCAGGACCTGAGGTTTGAAACTACTATTATTTACCTTAAGTAAGGAGATCGTCATAATGGCAAATGGGACAGTAAAATGGTTTAATGATTCAAAGGGTTTTGGATTTATCGAGCAAGAAGACGGCCCGGATGTATTTGTTCATCACTCAGGTATCAATGCCTCAGGTTTTAAATCTTTGAGTGAAGGAGATCAGGTTACCTTTGATGTCGAAGACGGTCAGAAAGGACCGGCTGCGGTTAATGTAACCGTTCAATAATTTTTTTTACCCTAGGGTATCTGTTAAAAAAAAAGGGTTTTTTACATGCCATTGTGACAAAACCCTTTTTTGATTATACCATACGTTCTTTTGTTAAATAGCCGGTTTTTTTAAGGCGATTTAGTTTTAAAATCGATTCATTCCAAAGGGACTTATATTAATGTCAAGGGTCTTGTCGTATACCAGGTCTGCCACAATTTTTCCGGTTCCCGTGGCAAGGGTCAGGCCGAGCATGCCGTGACCCGTTGCGATGACCAGGTTCTCCTGTGCAAAAGACCTATCAATGATGGGCATATCATCGTAGGTCATGGGTCTCAATCCTGTCCATTCCTCAATAACGGGTTTGCCTGTGGGATCTTTCATGTACAGGGCCGCACCCTGGACAAGCTTTGACAGGCGTTTTTGATTTAAGTTGGTGCTGTATCCTGAAAATTCCATTGTGCCGCCCAGTCTGTACCCGCTTTTCCAGGGAGTGACCACCATGTTTTTCTCGTAGAGAACACAGGGGATTTCAGGGCATATCCCGGGCCGTTCCATGGTAATGCTATATCCTTTTCCCGGCTGAACCGGTAGGTTGAGTCCCAGTTGCTTTGCGGCTTTCGGGGCCCATGCGCCGGTGGCCAAGACAAAGGCATCTGCTGCAAATTTTCCTCTTACCGTATTCACATGGGTGATAGTGTTGCCGGAGATTTCAAAATTAAGCATTTTGGCGTGTTCTTCAATAATCAGCCCTTTTCGGGCCAAATGTTTTCGCCAGGACCCCATGAGCAGATCCGGTCTTAAATGCCAATCCGTTTCACCATACCAGGCACCGGCAATATCTGAAGCCAGGGCCGGTTCCATCGATAGTGCCTGATCTTTTCCAAGCAATTTGGATCCTAAATTATAGGTTTCAAGAAAATCATTGGTTTTCTTGAATTTTTCCAGGTTTTTTGGGTCATTAAAAACAGTTAGCATTCCTTTTTTTTCAAAATCACATTCCAGGTCGGCAATCGCCAACAGCGATTCAAAGAGGTCGATGGAATAATGGAGTATTTCATATTTGGCCGTCGCAGCTTGGCGCATGGTATGGGGCCTACATTTGGCTGCAAATTTTACAAGCCAGGTTAAAAGCGAAATATCCAGAGTGGGTTTGATAGAAAGGGGGGAGGTGCCGCAAAGGGTCCGGTAAATTTCATGACTCACAGCCCCAGGGGAGCACAGGGGGATAACATCAGAAAAATAAAGCAGACCGCAGTTGCCGTGGGAAGCCCCATCACCGATGCCATCTTTTTCAATGATTCTGACCCTGGCACCTTTTTCAATCAGGTAATGGGCGCAGGCAAGGCCGATGACCCCACCGCCAATGATGATCACTTCTTTTTCAAGTTCCATATGGTGTGTGTCCTTTTTATCTACTGGAAAATAAGCGCAAAAAAAATAAAAATTACCATATGATTGTTCATTTAAGAATTCAATTAAAAAAAAGGCGCTTCCTTAATTTTTATGTCAACCTGCCGGGCAATACCGGTTCAAAAATGGAGAAATTGTTTTTTTGTTTGCCTGAACATGGTATACAGGGCCTAATTTTTTAGTGGATAAACTGCGCATTGAATGGATGGAATGACAAGGAAGTATCATGCCCATTATAGAGGTCAAAAATTTAAAAAAATATTTCCCGGTGACGGGTGGTGTGTTCCTTGGTCGTACGGGGTGGGTATATGCGCTGGATGATGTCTCTTTTACAGTGAATAAGGGCGAGACATTGGGGATTGTGGGAGAATCCGGCTGCGGGAAAACAACCCTGGGACGGTGTATCATGGGAATGTATGATTTTACCCATGGTGAAGTGATCGCCTGTGGCCAGCGGGTTTCAAAATTAAATTCAAAACAGAGGCGAATGCTTGCCGTAAATCTTCAGATGATTTTTCAGGATCCCTTTGAATCCCTGGACCCCAGACAGACCGTGCGGCAGACCCTGGAGGAAAAATACCGAATCCACAACCAGGCCGGTGCGGATCTTGATGTCAATATAAGCAAATTGATTGATCGGGTAGGGCTTTTGCCCGATTCCCTGTCAAAATACCCCCATGAGTTTTCCGGTGGCCAGCGCCAGCGAATCGGTATCGCCCGGGCTGTCAGCATGGAACCTGCTATTATTATCTGTGATGAACCCGTTTCTGCCCTGGATGTCTCTGTTCAATCCAAGATTTTAAACCTCTTGCTGGATCTTCAGAAAAAAATGGGATTGACCTATGTTTTTATTTCCCACGATTTATCCGTTGTGCGGCATATTTCAGATCGGATAGCCGTGATGTATCTTGGCAAAATTGTTGAGATTGCCGATGCCAAAGATATATACACAGGTGCCTGCCATCCCTATACAAAAGCCTTGCTGTCTGCCATCCCCCTTCCCGACCCGGAACGGGTCAAAGAGAGGATACTGCTGAAAGGGGAGGTGCCTTCGGTCGAAAATCCCCCTCTCGGATGCCGTTTTAATACCCGATGTGGATATGTAAAAGATATCTGCCGTCAAACAGAGCCTCCCCTTTTTGCAAATGGGACAACTCCCTCCCATCTGACGGCCTGTCATTTTTTTTCATGAAGGCCAGTCCGGCCAGCAAGACCCAGTCCCCGCATATATCTTTTGGAAATTGTTGCCTTATTTAAAATCTAACCGGTCACGGCTAATATCATTAATCGCTATTATTTTTAATCAGAATTGATTTTTTTTGCATTAGCAATTTTCTTGATGTATCATAATCCTGTTACATTTTTTAAAAGATACAATAATTAAAGGGGTTTCTATGGATACACCTTTTGAGAGGCTAGAACAATTGTTCTATGAGCAAGAACAATTATCTAAAGACAGTCTTTTCTCTATATTTGATGAGGCAGGTATTCCCAAGGATAATTGCTGGCGTACAATTTACAGGATGATTTTTGATACAAAAATTATCCTGAACTCAAAATCGGGCCGAAACATAACAAAAAGTCAGCTTGAGCCAATTAAAGACAAAGCATTAAAAAATGCCCGAAATGGAGCCTTTACGGAAAAAGCACTTCTCTCCCTGATCGAAAACTACAATACCCTCACTTGTTCGGTTTGCCACAATAAGCTTACAGATATCATAAATGAGCTGAATAATTCTACAGACAGGTTCAAATCTATTAGTCTGAAAAGACAGAAACATATTGAAAACCTTGAATTAGAAACTGTATTAACGGTTGAATCTGATCATCCTATTGAAAAAAAAATTAAATTAATTAAATCCAAATTTAAGGATACGATTAACCTGTTCCAGAAAGACATGGCAAAACTTGAGAAGATGGTCAATATAGATCACTTGACATCTCTTTATAACAGACGTTTTTTTGATGAACAATTAAATAAAGAAGTCATTCAAGCCTTAGCTGAAAAAACCTGGCTGAATCTTTTAATTTTTGACCTGGATGATTTTAAACGATTTAATGACAGAGATCGGAAGAGCGTCGTGTAGGGAAAGAGTGTGCCTCTAGGTGTAGATCT
>CAXHYW010000024.1:0-14729 GCA_964021475.1 uncultured Desulfobacteraceae bacterium
TATTGTGAAGTCTGCCATGGATACCATGAACGATAGCGGCAAGTCTCATCATTAGGACCGCAGATGAAATAAGATGAACATAAATAGCGCAGAGTTTTGGTTCATCTACAAGGCGCATTAAAGGTTTAATAGCAGGCCTATTTGGCCTTTGATGCAACGCGGTAGATGGACCAAAAGGCAAACTATTTCGTTCATGTTATAAAATTTGCGGTCCTATCAGTTAATACAAGTTCTTATTGGATTAAAACGACGCATCCCGGGTCGGCTTAAAAGCCGACCCGGGATGCGTTTTTTTTTGGTTTAATGAATGCGGATCTGTTTGTCAGCTTTCCCGATCTTGAACCAATGGTCCTGTTTTAATGGTTTGGCTTTAATGGTTTGGCTTTAATGGTTTGGTTTTACCGAAAGAAAATACGAAGGTAAAAAAACTATTTCTTTTGTGCGGCCAGTATCCAGACAATGGCCCAGGCCAGGACCACAGGAATGATACCAATGGAAACAAAGAGGACAAGGTTACCGGTCCAGGGCTTGAACCCTATTGCTGCCGCTATTGGGACCAGGATGGAGAGGACAATACCCCCCCTTTTTGTTTTGGTTAAGGAAACCTTTTTTAGCCTCTTGGTTTTAACAGGGGCTGGTTTGAACATTCTCGGAAGAATCAGGATGCCGGAAATCAACAGAATTAACACAAGAATTTCACTTACTCCGGTCAAGGTATTCTCCTTTGTACTGGGGGTGTCAAAAGCTCTTATATTTCAAAGATCGAGGATTTTGTCAATCCTAATTCAAAGATGAGACTTGGTTTGTCGCCATTGTTGAGGTTATTTTGTCAGTTTCTGTTTAGATTTTTGTATTTACAATGAATATGCTTTTCGTTATATTGAATTAGACATTTTGGATAAAATCGAACTTTATTTCCATATTCACTTCTCAAATTCACTTCTCAAAAATATCTGTATCATTCATCTGCCAATAGAACTGTTATTCCAAATTCTTTCTAAATTACCTAAACGAAAGGAGGAAAAACATGCTTACACTCGCCATGCTTGAAGAAATGCACATTTTTCAAGATTTTAATTCGGATCAATTGAACAAAATTTTGGAACTTTGTATTCTTGAAACTTTTCAGCAGGACCAGATACTTTTTACGGAAGGGGAGGCCGCCCAGGACATGTGGATCGTTATTGACGGCCGTGTTGAGTTGCGGTTTGAAATGCCCAATGCAAATGCCACAACTAAAGATAATATGATATCAACACACCATAACGAGATTCAGGAATCCCAGGTATTTGGATGGTCCTGTTTTATTCCTCCCTATAAGATGAGGCTTTCAGCCTATTGCGCCTCAAGAAGATGTCAGGTGGTTAAAATTAATGCTGAAAAATTAAAGAAACTAATGGCCTCAAATACGGATATCGGGTTTAAAATAATGGGATATATTGTTCATGTCCTGGGGTACAGGTTTAAACAAATGCAGGAAGAAGTGGTTAAATTTCTTGGCATCAACATGATGAATTCCTGGTAAATTTGCTGATAAAGGGTTTAGGTTTAAGGCCATCACCTTGAATCTTAATTCAACCTTTTTTCAGGGCACCATACGCTTTTTGTATTTCCAGAAATTTTTCATAGGCAAGGTGTGAGAATTCCTCACCCAGATGTGAGACCTTGTCCGGGTGGTATTGTTTTATTTTTTCTTTATAGGCTTTCCTGATTTCTACCTGTGTGGCATTGTCCGGAACTCCTAATATTTCATGATCAGATTTGAAGCAAGAAGTTCCATTCCTTGAACTGTTTTGGTCTTTCTTTTTTTTACCCGGATTTTTACCCGGATTTTGATCCGTATTTTCGTAAGGAGCCTGCTTAGGGTTTCTATGCCGGGAGGTTTTTTCATGATTCCCTGGGGATTTTCTAGTTCCCCCAACCGTCTTTTTCTTAAAAAGAAACCAGGGAAGCTCCCCATGCCGGATCAGATGGTAAATGGCAAAGATGACAAGCGAGTCATCAACCCAGCCGACATAGGGAACCAAAAGGTCAGGGATAATATCCACAGGACTGATCAAATAGGCCAGGCCAAACAGAATCAACATTATTTTCAGGTACAGATTCATAACCGGTATCAGTTTTGATTTAAAACATCGATCATGGTGAAAAGTTGTTTGGTATTTTCCTTTAACTGTATTTTTTTACTTAAATAGACAACCGCATCAAAGGTGCCGCTGACATAAATATCCCTGCCGTTGATATTGTGTTTAATTTCGAACAGGGAAGACCCGTCTGCTGCTGTGAGGGTGTAAGTGTGCCATCCATGTCCGGACAGGTGTTCTTTGGGAATCAACCATTGGTTTTCCTGAACCTTGGGGTCCCGGATCTGTTGGATTTCTTCCATCTTGAAATCAGCGCCCAGTTCATTGAAATAGCCTACCATGGCTTTGGCCGTCCCGGAGGTATCAGCCTTTCCCTGTTGGTGGCTCTCCTTGACTTCAAGGGAATACCCCGTGAAAAGACCCGGGAATGTTTTGGCTGCATAGTCCATCATGGCCTGGAGCCCCACAATCTGTTTGGCCATGTTCGGGGCAATGACGGCGGCAGAGTTTCCCTTTTGAACCGTTTCTTCAAGTTTTTCCCGGTCTCCCCCGGTGGTTCCCATGACAAAGGGGATCTTGTGTTGGGTATAAAATATCGCATTGCCATTCACGGCACTTGGGTGGGTATAATCAACGGCTATGAACGCGGGATACTTGGCAAGCAGTTCTTTTACGATTTCATCCCTTGTATCGGGTTTAAGAAGAGAAAAATTTTGGTTATCCACCAGTGTGGTGGTATCTGTTATATCTGCGCCGGTCAGGGAATAGGGCATGACAATGAAGCGGTCATCTTTCATGCCCGCGGCAGCCATGATTCGGGAAACATTTCCAGGCAGTCCGTTAATCATAATAGGTATTTTTTTCATATTTTAAAACTCCTTATAGTGTGTTTACAAGTTTAGACAATGCAGGAAAGCGATTCATTCGCCTGAGGGTGGATTTCAAAGATCCCACTGCATGTGGGATATAGGATTCAAAACTTTTTTTGCCCTTGACCCGGGAAAGAAAGGCAAATGCCCCTAAAAACTGAAGATTCCGGGTCAGACAACAAAATTGATAACATTCTTTGAATTCATCTTGTTTTATTGTTGAATCAATCCCCAGTCGGAGCAGGGTATAGGTAAGCATTTCTTCCTGCACAATTTGGGGCAGTTTAACATAGGGATCGATTAAAAGGGAAGCAAGATCATACTGCAAGGGGCCGATTCGAGCGGATTGAAAATCAATGAAATAGATTTTTTTATCATGGACCATGATATTTTTAGACTGCATGTCCCTGTGCATCAACCCATTATGGGCATATTTTAAGGCATTGTCGGCAATGATGCCAAACTCCTGGGCATATGATTCAAACAAACAGTTTTTCCCAAGGTAATCCTGGATAAATGCCGTCATGAAATAGGCACACTCTTTTTCCAGGATAAGTTCCTTTGAGTAGGTGGGGGTCTGGCAGGTCCAGTTGGTATCAAAGTTTTGGACGCCTGCCTGGGAAAATTCAATGAGATGGTCAATGACATTTTTATAAAGATCTACTATCTGTGTCGGGTTTTGGCTTTGGTTTACCAGGGTGGCCAGGTGGATATTTCCCAGGTCTTCCAGGGCAACCTGCCCGGAAAGAGCGTCATACCCAAGGATTTTAGGGACACAAATATTTTTGGATGCCAAATGGGTGCCGATGCTGACAAAGGCTTTCAGCTGGGACAGGTTATCACTTTGATCCATGCAAATCCCATGATCAGAGATGACCAGGGAACGCTTCCCATGCACAGCCCTGAACCATAATCGGTCCGAGCCGTCTCCGGTGATGGGATTAATGTTAATTTCACCAAGGTTGTTCTCCGGCAGACCCAACAGGTGAGCGCTTAACGTTTGTTGGGAAGTTTGTACATAGGAAGGGATCGTGCCGATATCTTTCCAGAAAATCTGTTCCATCACCTGGGCTTTTATCTGTTTGCTTTGGGTTAGCTTTTTATAGATATCAATGCTGGAAAATTTTTCTTGATCTTGTGTGCCTGACCCACCCGATCCATCAGGTCCATAAGATGATTTTGGCATATGCAAATAGATGTCAGGGGATAACACCTGAATTCCGGTAAATGCAAGCCCCTTTCCCGAAGGAGACTCAAAACTTTCAATAAACCCTTCTTCATCTACCTGGATCTTGTTGAATTCGGGATAATCATGAAGGACCAGGGTCGCCAGGATCTGGTTAGTCTGGATCTGGTTAGTCTGGATCTGGTTAGTCTGGGTCTGATTGGTCTGGGTCTGATTGGTCTGGGTCCCGGTCTGGTTTGCCAGTATCTGGCTTGCCAGGTGGGCCTCATATACTTGTCGGAGGTCCACATTACAAAAAATATCAGCATTGATCACAAAAAAAGGATCGGAGTCCATGAAGGGCCGGATATTGGCAATGGCACCACCTGTATCCAGAATCCTGGGTTCGTGGATGGTTTGAATTTTGTCCTTAAAGTGGTGCTGTCGGACAAAGGCCTCTATTTGTTCGTGGCAATGGTGGGTATTTACAAAAATTTGATCACATCCGCATTGCATCAGTCGTTCAATGGCAAAGTCCAGTACAGGTCGCTGGTTGAGCGTGAACAGCGGTTTGGGGAAGTTATGGGTATAGGGCAACAACCGGGTGCCGAATCCTGCGGCCAGAATGAGTGCTTTCATGTTTTGCTAGGACACCGTCAGCCGGATTAACCGGTCAATAATTTCTTTATAATAATCAATTTGAATTTGATCCTCGGAGCCCAAAATATCGTTTCTGGCAAAATAAGTAGCTGCATTTCGGTAATTGACCAAAGACAAAGATTCCTTGAGGGTAATATGATTGCGTTTATACAGTTTGTTGCCAAAGGACTGGATCTTTTTGGTCTGTTCCTTGGCATCATATTTGTCTGTTTTTTCTTTTTCCAGGAAGAGCAGACAGGTTTTATAGGATTCAAAGAAGGGGAGCAAAAAGGCGGCAAACCATTTGAGCTTTCGAAGCCCCTGGGAGGTCAGGTTCAGTATGTCTGCCTGATTGGGGTCCGGAACGAGTATGCCTTCGTTGATAAACCCCTTGATACATTTTGAGATTTGCTCTTCCGGTGTGATTTCATCATCATAGGAAAACTCATCGGTAAATATTTTTTGCAAAAATTTATACCGATGCACCAGGTCGGACAGGGAAAATTTAAATTGGTCAATCTCAAGAATGGCCAGGGCCGTGTAAGCTGCCGGCACAAAAAAGCAGATGGCAGAGTTCTTATAGTAGTCCAGAATGGCCCGTTTGTTGTGTTTGACAATGAAGGTAGTGTTGTCGGAAATTTCTTCTTCATCCTCGTCGGCAAGTTCAATAAAGGTTCTGGAGATAAAGTTCTGGATGACGGTGTTGATAGCCTGACTCTGGTCCATGATCAGGGTGTCAGAAAGGTCCACCTGGTTGAATGTTAAAAGATTCATATAGGTGTTTACCCGTTCAATCATCTGTCCTTTTACAAAGTTATTTTTATCCCCATTGAGGATGGCGGAAGCCACAATCCCATGGGGGGTGACAATGGCATTCTCATTTATGGAATTGATCAATTTGTATCCGAACTGTTTTACAAACTGCATGTATTCCTGGTCGGTGCTCCTGGAAAGGTCAATATCCTTTTCCTTTAAATAGTCCTTCAAAGACAGGGGTTCATCAAACTTGATATACACCTTTCCATATTTTTTTTTCAAAAATTTCCGGGTATTGAGCAGCCCTTTGAGGGTTTCAGGACTTTTCTTTCCCCCTTCTATCTCTTTTAAATAGGCATCCTCTTCAAGAACCCTGTCGTACCCGACAAAGACCGGGACAAAATACAGGTTGTCACAAGCCCCATTCAGATAGGCTCTGATGATCATGCCAAGTCCGCCGGGTCTGGGGGTCAGCAGTTTTCCGGTGCGGCTTCTGCCGCCTTCGATAAAAATTTTAAGATTAAATCCTTCATAGAGCAGCTTTTCAAGGTAGGCCCCAAAAATTTTTGTATAGAGTTCAGCCCCCTTAAAGGTGCGTCGTATGAAAAAAGCACCGCCTCCCCTGAAGATGGGGCCCAGGGGCCAGAAGGAGAGATTTTTTCCTGCGGCAATGTGGGGGCAGGGCATGTTGTTTCTTAACATCACATAGGGCAACAACAGATAGTCCAGATGGCTTTTATGACAGGGGATAAGAATCAGAGGGGCTTGTGTTGATTTTTCCCTCATTCGGTTGATTTCATTTTGATTGAGGACCAATCCATCGAATATGTTGTTAAATACCCAGGTTAACAACAAATTTAAAAAACTTATAACCCTCATGTTATAATTGGCAGCAATCTCATTGATATAGGAAGCCGCCTTTTTATTGATTTTATAGAGGGGACGGTTGTTTTTTGCAGCATAATCCGCCAGATATTCCTTGAGGGATTTCCGGGTCAGAATATCCTCGGTTATTTCCTGGCGGGATTTTAAAACAGGTCCGGTAATACTTTTTCTCTGGCGGTTTAAAATATCCACCAAATGGCTTCTTAGCCGATGGGTTTGAAATTCTGCATCCAGGCTGTCAATTTCCGGCAGATTGATGAATTCTTTTAGGTTCACAGGATTTGCCACGGCCACTCTAATCTTTTCCGGTTGCCGCACCAGGAGAAAAAGTCGTTTAATGAGACCTGGTTTTTCATGGGTCCCCAAAAGGATATCCCCGAGGCTTGGGTCCTTGTGCCAGGGTTTTGTAACATAGATGATATCTTCTGGCACAATGATCACCTGTGTATCGGTCTGTTTTTGAAGTTCAATCAGATGAAATAAAGGGTCTGGGGTGGATTTTATGAATCGTTTGTAAAAATTTTCTTCTTCAATGAGAAAGACAAACCCGGTTTTTTTGTTTAGGAGTTCTTTTTGTGCAACCCCGGATGTATAAAGATCCTTGACATGGAAATGATGAAGAAAATAATCAAAGTGGGACAATAGAATTCTGGCAACCCTTTTGACAGGTAAAAGGAAAAAAAAGCTAAAGTCAAACCCGACCTCAGGAAAAGGCAAATTAAGGGGGGCAAGTTTTGTGTGATAGTATAAAAAATCAAATATTCGTTTGTTTTTACTTGCAAACACAACAATACAATCTGGTTCGATACTTTTAATTTTATCAAGGTTATGGTCATCAAAGGGGATTTTTCTAACAAGGCGGGTCATGATTTTTTTGATGATATAGCTTAGATTCCCGGGGTAAATACTGGTGTAGTAGTCCTGGGTGTCCCCTAACAGGCAATCTATATATTGGCGAAGCCTGGCTCTGGTATTGGGCACAAGGCGTTTAATCTTTTGAAATAAATTCATGGAATGTTCCTTCTTTTTATGACCGTAAAAACAATGCATTTTTAGGATTCAATTAGTATCAAAGCTTAGGGGCAATGGCAATCTTAATTATTCTTGCCAAGGGGTGCCAAATGGAGGGGAAAATATTCGAAACAAGCGGCCAACAGGTGCTTTTGATCAAGAGAGCCGGTGGACTAAAATAGCCTTGATTAAAATTATTCCCTGTGTTATTTCTCTTTATCTATTAACAATCGCATTATCTGTTAAATGGTATCACATTTATTATAGTTGAACTAAAAGCCTTAAGGAGGATATTATTATGAAAACGTTAATTGGTGGAGCTGTTGCAGTTCTTCTCGGTGTTGTCGGTCTGGCCGTTTGGTTTGGTCAATTCTTGAATCTTCTTGCTGGCTGTATTCCTGCGGTTCTATTGCTGGGTGGTGGTCTTGCTCTCTATCTGGGGTTTGATGAGCTTAAAGATTCATGGAAAAATGATGAAGGTGTCGATGCACCGGTTGATAATGATAATGATAAAGAAAAAATTGCGGCACTTGAAAAAGAACTCAATGAGTTGAAAAAATAAGAAATAGGGTTACACGCGTTTGGTAATACAGGGCTGTTTAATTACAGCCCTTTTTTTATGGCAGAGGTCGCAATATGGCAGAGGTGGCAAGAAAGTCGGCCACTTCATTTTCTTTAATACCGGCATGCCCTTTTACCTTTATAAATTTTATCTCCTTAAAATTTTGTATCAGGCGCCTAATTTCCAATACCAACTCCTTGTTTGCCTGGGGTTGGCTCTCATTGGTCAGCACCCCGATTGCATAACTGGAATCCGAGAAAATACGCACGGGCAGATCGTAGCGTTTTAAATGGGAAATTGCGATTTTAATGGCGGTTAGCTCCGCTATATTATTGGTGGCAATCCCAATACTTTGGGAAATTTGTTTTTGGTTTTCATGATAAATCAGAAGCGCACCGATACCTGCGGGGCCCGGATTCCCAGAGGATGCTCCGTCTGTATATATTTGAATACAATCTTTCGGCAGATTTTCCTGGTGATTGCCCTGTTTTGAAGACTTTGGTGACTTTGGTGAATGGGGGCTGGTTTTTGTTCCGGCCGGAACCGCCTGGTCAAGAGGTTCCAGGCTTTCCTTTTTTATCCAGTACTCATAGTCCTGGGTTAAATTATATTTTATCAGAACCTTGTCCTTGTTTTCCAGAAGCTGCCCATCCCTCATGAAAGCAACCCATACCTTGTTGCCTTTGAAGCTCATTCGCTCCCATTTTTTTTCCGGCGGTTCTTTTTCCGATGAATCTTTCTTTAATGAATCTTTTTTTGGCGGTTTAGTTTCAGTCATATAGATAGTACTTTTTTGAATCGATCATAAATTGAGTGAGTCCCTTTTGCCAGTTTGTTTCAAGAACTTTTAAGTCTTCCATATTCACAATTTTTTCCCGCAGATCCCGGCTACCCAGGATCAGGTCCATGGGAAGGCGTTCATATTCATATTCATAGGGTGGTTGCTTGAATTCAAAGGCATCTGGGTGAAATTTTAGGATAAGCTGCATGAGAAGAAGGGAGGCCAGATAGGGTGAAAAATTTTCCCGTGAGGTAACGTGGATGTGAAAGCCCTTACATGCCTGTTGCTGCCATTTGCCCGAGGTGGGCTCGAAATTGACCGGCCGAAGAAAAGCTCCTGGGATATGATTTGACGCTATTTCTCCCATGGCTTTTGTGTCCAGAAACGGTGCGCCAAATTGCTCAAAGGGCAGGGTGGTTCCCCGGCCTTCGGAGATATTGGTGCCTTCAAAAATTACCTGGCCGGGATAAACCATACAGGACAGGGGAGTGGGCAGATTGGGAGAGGGGGGCAACCAGACAAGATCTGTGTCCTGCCAGTACATGCTGCGTTTCCACCCGGTCATGGGGATGATTTTTAGATCACAGCCCAAATCAAAGGTCTGGTTAAAAAATTGGGAAATCTCGCCCACGGTCATGCCGTGGCGCATGGGAATGGGGAATCGACCCACAAAAGAGGCATAATCAGGTTCCAAAACATTCCCTTCCACTCGTCCTCCTATTGGGTTGGGCCTGTCTAAAATAACAACGGTTTTATTGAGCTTGGCCGCCATTTCAATGCAATGGGAAATGGTATATATAAAGGTATATACCCGTGTGCCGACATCCTGGATATCAATGATCAGGGTATCTATGTGGTCAAGCATCTCGGGGGTTGGAATCCTGGTTTCGCTGTATAGGCTGAAAACAGGGATGTTGAGTTGGGGCTCAATTCCATGGTCCGATTCGATCATATTGTCTTGTTTTTCCGCATATAGGCCGTGCTGGGGGGCAAACAATGCTTTTAGTTGGCGTGGGAATAATTGGTTGATAATCGTAAGACTTGGGGTAAGGGATTTGTCCACTGAAGCTGGATTTACCAGCAATCCCAGGCGTTTTCCCTTTAAATATGTTGGGGGATTGGTTTTCAGGTTTTCGATACCGGTCATCACCTTATGGTTCATGTTACCTCTTATTTTAAGATTGTATGTAATGCTTGTTTAGGTCAATTCCTACCATAGTTGTTGACAAAAATTCAAATCCTAACTAAATATTGTTTTTTTACCAGGAGGAGATACATTCCATGAAGTTTAAAATCAGTGCCTCGGTTGAGACCATTAAAGCATATGAGGCGGGCAAGCCCTTAAAGGAATTGGAGAGGGATTACAATATCACAAATGCGGTAAAATTGGCTTCCAACGAAAATCCATTGGGGTTTTCCCCCCGGGTGTTGGATGCGGTGAATGAAGCGCTTCCCCGTATGAATCGATATCCGGAACCGGTAGCCCATGAGTTGTGCTTAGCTTTGGCTCAAAGGTTTCAGGTTGGCACGGATTCCATTGTTCTGGGAAACGGCTCCGATGACATTATAGCCCTTTTGGCCCATGGGTTTTTAAATGCGGGGGATGAGGCGGTCATGCCCTTGCCCTCCTTTTTAATGTATGAGATCAGTGTAAAAACCGCCAAGGGGGTTCCGGTCATGGTGCCCCTCAAAGACTATGGCACCAATCTGGATGAGATAGTCAAAAGCGTCGGACCCCGAACAAAGATGGTTTTTATCACCAACCCATTTAATCCCACGGGCAGTACGATCACCCGAGATGAATTTGCTTTATTTGCCCAAAAAATACCAGAAAATGTGATCATTGTGGTGGATGAGGCCTATATTGAATTTGTCCGGGACGAAAATGTGTTCAATTCCCTGGATGCCCCCTTAAAGGACCCCCGGGTGGTAACCTTGAGAACCTTTTCCAAGGCCTATGGTCTTGCCGGTTTCAGAATCGGGTATGGGATCATGGACAGGGAGGTTGCTCAAGTTTTAAATCGAATTCGTCAGCCCTTTAATGTGAACACCCTGGCCCAGGTGGCGGCACAAGCTGCGATCCAGGATGAAGATTTTTTGAATATTAGTATTCGCGCCACCCATGAGGGGATTGATTTTCTTAGTTCTGAACTGACGAAGATGGGGCTTTCCACCCTTCCCACCCAATCAAATTTTTTGATGGTTGATTTGAAGACAGATGCCTCCCTGGTGTTTACCCGGATGCTAAGTCACGGCGTCATCGTCAGGGGATTAAAATCCTATGGATTTGATACCTTTTTGCGGGTGAACACCGGAACCAAAGAGGAAAACAAAATTTTTATCAAAGCATTAAAAAAGGTGTTGGATAGATCATGAAACATAGAATTATAACCATTGACGGGCCGGCAGGCGCTGGGAAAACAACCATTTCGAATCTTTTGGCCCAAAAATTGGGTTGTGTCTATGTGGATACCGGTGCCCTTTACCGTGGGGTTGCCTATGAAATAAAGAATCAGGGGGTTGACTGGGAAAATGATGAAAGCCTTGATACCTTTCTTGCGCGTCTGGATTTGAATTTTAATCTGGATGAGGCGACGCTTTTGCTGACCTCTTCTAATAAGGATATTACACCGTTTATCCGGACCCCGGAAATAACAATGCTCGCATCGGCCACCTCGGCAAGACCGCAGATCAGGGCGGCATTACTTGGTATCCAGAAAAATATTGCCGACAATCAGGATGCAATATTTGAAGGGCGGGATATGGGCACGGTGGTTTTCCCCGATGCGCCCTTTAAATTTTTTCTTTTTGCCGACCTTGGGGTCCGGGCAAAAAGGAGATATGCCCAAATGGTTGAACCGGAAAAGAACCTGCAAACAGTTCAACGGGAAATGGAAAAAAGGGACGTCAATGATTCCCAACGAAAAGAAGCGCCTTTGAAGGCAGCCAAAGATGCATTCAAAATTAATGCCTCTTATCTAACCATTCCGGAAGTGGTGGATGAAATTCTGAATTATATCCAAAAAGGTTAGAAATTAAGTAAAATTGGCTTGATTATTCTATTTTGAGTTGCTATAAAGGCAAATTGTACTCGGACTGTCTTTGTTCGAGGTTGTACGGGTGCAAAAAAATTCGATTAGGGGGAATATTATTAATGAACAACATTGCTGAAGAAAACGAAGACCAAGAAATGAATACAGACGAATTAGAGACACCGGAAGAAGTATCTGGACCTGGGATGGATGACATCACCGGCGAAGAGAGTATGGAAGAGCTTTTAGGCATTTATGAATCCAGCCTTAGCAAATTTGAAGAAGGGCAGGTAGTTACTGGAAAAGTTATATCCATTGGCAGGGAAACAGTTCTTGTTGACGTTGGATATAAGTCTGAAGGCCAGATCTCTATTCATGAATTCATTGATGAGGAAGGCAATGTAAATGTCAACGTCAATGATGAATTTGAGGTTATGATTGAAGTTTGGGATGAAGAAGAGGAAACTGTTCTTTTGTCCCATGAAAAAGCGAAAAAAGTAAAAGTCTGGGATGCTATCAAAGACATTTATGATGCAGACGAGACCATTGAGGGTGTCATCACAAGCAGGGTCAAAGGCGGTTTTTCCGTTGACATCGGCTTGCTGGCTTTCTTGCCTGGTTCCCAGGCGGATTTGCGCCCCATCCGTAATATGGATGAAATGGTTAACAAGACTTATACCTTTAAAGTCCTCAAATACAATAAGAAAAGAAACAATATCGTATTGTCAAGAAGGGTTCTTCTTGAGGCCAAACGGGATGAGCAGAGAAGCACTACCCTTGAGACCATTGCGAATGACAAGGTCATGGACGGTATTGTTAAAAATATTACAGAATATGGTATTTTTGTGGATCTGGGCGGTGTGGATGGATTGCTTCATATCACCGATATTTCCTGGGGTAGGGTTAAACATCCGTCGGAGCTTTTCTCCGTCGGCGATAATATCACGGTAAAAATTCTTTCCTTCGATTTTGAAAAAGAAAGAGTATCCCTTGGTATGAAACAGTTGACACCTGATCCCTGGACTACTGCTGTTGAAAAATATCCCATTGCTTCCAAAATAAAAGGCAAGGTTGTTAGCTTGACTGATTACGGTGCTTTCATTGAGTTGGAAGAGGGTGTTGAAGGGTTGATCCATGTGTCTGAAATGTCATGGACCCGGAAAGTACGTCACCCATCCCAGATGGTTGCCGTAGGGGAAGAAGTTGAGGCGGTTGTACTTGACCTGAAACCGGAGAACAGAAGAATTTCTCTGGGTATCAAACAGACCGTTGACAACCCCTGGGAAATTATTTCTCAGAAATATCCTGTGGGAACAATCATTGAGGGTAAAATCAAGAATATCACAGAATTTGGTCTGTTCATCGGCATTGACGATGACATTGACGGTTTGGTGCATATTTCTGATATTTCCTGGACAAAACGCATCAAGCATCCGTCTGAAGTATACAAGAAAAATGATACTATCCAGGCAGTGGTTCTTGATATCGACAAATCCAATGAAAGATTCTCTCTGGGTATCAAACAGACCCAGGCAGATCCTTGGGAATCCGTTGCACAACGCTATGAAGTGGGCAAAGAAATCTCTGGTGTTATCACCAACCTGACCGACTTTGGTGTGTTTGTGGAATTGGAAGAAGGGATAGAAGGTCTTGTTCATGTTTCTGAAATCAGTAAAGAAAACATCAAGAGCCCGAAAGAGCATTATCAGATCGGAGAAACCATTACGGCCAAAGTAATGAATATTAATTCCGATGAAAGACGGATTGGACTTTCCATCAAACGTCTTTTGGAAGATGATGATGACAAGTATCTTGAAGACTTTGCAAAGAACATGAAACCTGCCACCTCTTCCTTTGGTGAACTGCTTCGGAATAATATCCAGGAGCAATTAGAAGCCAATAAATCCCAGGAAGCAGATAGCACAGAAGAAAAAGATACTGTAGAAGTCGAAAAAGATACAGTAGAAGTAGAAAAAGATACCGAAGAAAAAGAATAACGCAAAATGTAGTTGATTGCTTATTCAATAGTGATATGGGGGCCGGATAAAGATTATTTTATCCGGCCCCTTTTTTTTATTATTGTTACCTGATACTTTAACCAGATGCTATGATCGGATGTTTTAACCCGATGCTATAATCGGATGCTATAATCAAGAACCGTTAACCCTATACAGGATACCCATTTATGTTTTCACGACGACACCCCTTTTTGTTTTTCCTAACCATGATCTCGGCCTGTATGACCACAGCTTTTATAGGGTGTGTAGGGCTTGTTTATGTCAGTTCACAAGTAATGGATACCGGGTTTTCCGAGTCCCTTGGGGGACAAAAGGGAAATATCGGAATTGTGGAAGTGATCGGCCCCATTATGTCATCCAAAAAAATCATTGAGGATATCAAGGGATTTCGGGAAAATGATGATATCAAAGCCATTATTATTCGGATTGACAGCCCGGGAGGTGGGATCGGGCCTTCCCAGGAAATATACAGAGAGCTGATTAAAACCCGTGCCGAAAAAAAAGTGATCGCCTCCATGGGGTCGGTGGCAGCTTCCGGCGGGTATTATGTGGCGGCAGCCACCCAGGGAATCGTTGCCAACCCCGGGACCATCACCGGGAGCATCGGTGTGATCATGGAATATGCCAACCTCATGGAAATTGCTAAAAAAATAGGTATCACGTCTGTGGTGATCAAGAGCGGGGAGTTTAAAGACATGGGATCTCCCCTGCGGGAACTTAAAGACAACGAAAAAAAGATTTTTCAGCAATTGGTGGATGAGCTTCACCTTCAGTTTGTCTCTGACGCGGCCAAGGCCAGAAACATAGACTTAGATATTATGGCAAAATTGTCCGACGGCCGGGTGTATACCGGGCAAAAAGCGCTGGCGCTTAAACTGGTTGATCGGTTGGGGAATCTGGGAGACGCTATTCAGTGGGCTGGGGAAT